>QIAW01000686.1 GCA_003225655.1 Acidobacteriota bacterium | reverse complement strand
CGGTCAACAACACGATGGCCATTCCGGTGGGTACCTACGTCCAGGGGGTCATCACCAGCGTGAAGCGTCCGGGACGCGTCAGCGGACGTGCGGAAGTGCTCTTCCGTTTTACCACTCTCATTTTTCCCGACGGATATACCTTTGCCATCCCCGGCGCGTTGGAAAGCGTTCCCGGAGCAGAGAATTCGATGGTCAAGGATAAAGAAGGTACAGTTCAAGCCGATAGCACCAAGGGCGAAGATGCGGGCAAGATTGCCGCTCCCGCGGCTACCGGAGCGGTGGTGGGGGCTGTTGCCGGAGGAGCCAAAGGCGCCGGAATCGGCGGCGGCATCGGAGCGGCTGTGGGATTGGCCACCGTTCTGCTGACTCGTGGCAACGAGGTCCGTCTGCCCGAGGGGACCAGCGTTGAGATGGTGTTCCAGCGGCCGCTGGTTATAGATGACGTTAATGCACATACGCGCTACTACTCCGGTCCGCTCTCAGAGTCGCACCGCTTTACTATTCCAGACCGAGACAGACGGAACAATGGAGAACGTCCCGTGCTCACGCCGGCGCCGGAAAGATAGGAAGTACGAAGTAAGAAGTACGAATTACGATTTAAGAATCATCGATATCCAGTTTTGTCTCTATGGCCGACGACGAGCTTGATAAAGTTCTCAGAGAGATGGTTATTCTGCAGTTGCAATGCTCGGCAGTACGCCTTGTCGACGGAGAATATGAATCCTGCGTAAGACATCGTGGACACGAAGGCGAGCATAGAAACCTCGCTGGCGATGCGTGGGAAGATTAGAAACCACATCAATCAAGATCAAGGGATCAGCGGATTTTTACCTCAGGGGCTAAAGCCGGAATCTTTATTGAACATAATGGCACGGCTGAAGCCGTGCCCCTTCAAAACCTCGCGGTGAGGTAATACTTGGGGCAGGACATTCTCTTTTTTACTTTGTGTCCTTTTGTGTTTTACGTTGTGTTCTTTGTGGTTGACCTCTACTTCATACTAAACAACGCATTCACGTGCGCGGTGACCGTAATCTTCTGTGCTCCGAACTCTTCGGTAGGGGGCGGAGCTGCCGGCGCGGCCTCGGCCCGCATGGCTGACATCACCATGGGACGCGGCCTGATCTGCTCGAACGTATCCACTGAGGCATACAGCAGTTGGCCCAGAGCTCTTCCCGCAGCCTGGGTGACGGTCTCGGCCGAGGCCCGCGCTCGCTGGTAGGCATCCTGCACCGCCTTCTGCTTGGCGGCGTCAATATTTTCCAGCGTGTAGTTCAACGACTGCTCGCCGCTAATATCTATGTCGCCCAATCCCTGGATGATAGGGCTGATCTTGGTGAAATCCTTGATCTTCACCGATACGTTCGAACTTACCCGATAGCCGACCACTTTGTGCTTGGGATCGCGATAGTCATAGACCGGCTGGAATTCAAAGGAAGATAGCTGCGCCGATTTGGGGTCAATGCCATCTTTTTTCAGCAGTTGCCGCACCTGCTCGGCGGCGCGGCTGGCGTGGTCATAGGCATCCCGGGAGTTCTGCTCCTGGGCCGCAATATTGAATTGGATCAGCGCGGTATCGGGATCGGCTTCAAACTTGCCGTCAGCCCCGACGTAAAGTGTGTTCGCTTCCACCGTCGGCGTGGGGCGGTCCTGTGCAACTCCGCCCATGCACCACGACAGCACAACCAAAACCAGCAGGCAATAGCGCCGCATATCATTCTCCTTCTTGAAAGAATTATACCGGCTTGAGCGCAAGCCGAATGCCGACCTGGACAAAACAAAAAATGCAGGCTGCTGAAAAACGTTTATTTTTGTGCGCTTCGCTACGCGCATGCCTTCGGCAGATCGGTGTTGTTGTTTTTCAGCAGCTTAGCGGCACGGATGAATCCGTGCCCTGACACGTCTTCATGCCACAAAGCGTTTTCAGCAATCTGTGAAGCCCGATAATTACAACGGCTTACGGCACGACTGGAAGTCGTGCCCTGATGCATGTCTCGAAGCTGTTGTCTAAACCGATTATGGAATAGTCCTTAGAAGAACGAACTGCCGCACGGAAAGGCCGGGGCAAGGGTCAGAAGCCCTGTCCTTACCATGCGGCGGTTCTGTTGTAACGCCGCGCCCCGCAAAGCCACTATCTGCTTGGCGGGTATGAATGCAAACAGAAGATTTCTGGAAATCTCAACTACCCCAAATTAGATGCAGCAAGGTAGCTGAATGGCTGTACGTGCGTCATGGCAGCCGATGGCCATGGTACGAACATGCAAAGGTACTATTCATGGCAAAGGAATTTTGCAACTTTAGTACCGTGGATGCGTCCAAATAAGTATGGTACGTTGCCAACAGGTGAGAACCTGGATCCTATGCAGGCCAAGGTTGTGACACCGAGTCAAGATGTTTTCAAGATGAGGATTAAGCAGTGGGAATAAAGAACTGGATTTTGCCGTTAACCGTTTTCGGGATGGGTAGCCTGGGAGTTTTGGCATTGAGCGATAAGGGACTGGAAGTTATGCGCTGGGCGGTGCAGCGGCTCAGCGAAGCCCCGGTTCGCTTTGTCGAGTGGAATGAAGCGGCCCAGCGTGAGCTGGATCGCCTGCAGAAATCGCTCAATGAAATGGCCACCACATTGGAAGTATGAAGTACGAATTAGGAAGTACGATTTGCTGATGGGGTGTCGCAGATTTCAAGTGACACCGCAGTTCTAATAATCGTAATTCGTAATTCTGACTTCTTACTTGCCCAAGAGCTGGTTGATTTTTCCCGCCATTTTGAGGTCCCGTTGAGTAACCCCGCCTGAATCGTGCGAGATCAGCGCGAAGCGCACTTTATTGTAGTTAATCGTTATGTCGGGATGATGGTTGGCTGACTCGGCGGCTTCGGCCACCGCATTGACGAATTTCATCGCGGCTTTAAAGTCAGGGAATTCGATCTGGCGTTCAATCGCCTTGCCGGCGAGCTTCCAGCCCGGGAGGCTTTCAAGGTTCTTACGCACGTCGTTCTCGTTCAAGGTTGCCATGAGGAGGGCTTCCAGCCGCTAGCTTCTAACTGTTTAAGAGTATTTTAGACGGCTGCGCTTTGTCCATCGTTATGAGCTATTTGCCATATTTTCTTCGCAACTACTGGCTTCTGGCGGTTGAGTGCCGCCGCCCGCAATTGGAAATGTCCTTTCACGCTAGAAGCTATTGA
>QIAW01000162.1 GCA_003225655.1 Acidobacteriota bacterium | reverse complement strand
CATGGTTCGCTTCCATTTTGCAGCAGCAGGAGCAACATGCAATCAAGATTGAACTGTTAATTTGTTATGTGAGGAGATTAGGGGTTTTTTGCCACGATTCGAATCGCACGCAACGCCGTCAATGGATTGCTTCAACAGCTCGGGCAGCCTCCGATCCCTTGATTTGTGACAGTTATGGTTGATTGCCGACCACCGCGGCCACGCCCACGTGATCCACCCATTGCGGGTTGTTTTCGTCTGAATCCTGATAATAAGAGATGGTGCCGGTTGGCCCATCCAGATCCATGATCGCATAGCCATGGTTGTAGAAGCCGCCATTGTTGCCGAGGTTGACGTTTTCGACGAGTATTTCCGGATGCTTGGGGGCCCGCGGTGGCTCACCGGCCGCAGGTATGGCCACCGGGAAAGCTCCATGCCCGATGCAGCGCATGAGAACTCCCATTTGCTTTTTGTAGATCACGCAGTCGTGCTCGTGTCCGCACAGCCAGATTGATACTTGTGGAAGCAGAGGCCCGATTTGGCCATTCAACTTGTCGTTCACTCCCTTGCCCGGAGTAATGTCTTCAAAGGCGCTGAACAACTGGTGATGTGACAAGAGCACAGTCTGGCGGCCGCCGGCTGCGCCGAGACGCCGCTTGAACCAGGCGACTTCGGTATCCTCAAGGTAGGTAGGCGCTGAGCCTTCCGGAATGTTGTCGTGAAGCCCGGTATCGAGGGCAACGAATTGCCAATTCTTGTTGCGAAGACAAAAGTAGCTCGCCGGCTGGCCGAGCTTGTCAATGAGGTTGTAATAAGGCTGGCCGCCCGCGAACATGTCATGGTTGCCGGCCAGGGTGAAGGACGGCTGTTTTGTAATGTCGAAGTAGTTGTTCCAGATTTTAGATGTCGCCCAGATGAATGATCACGTCGGGCTTTTTGCGGGCGTTCTGCGCGAGCACTTGCTTTGCAATGTCATCGCCCGTGCCCCAATCTCCAACGATAGCAACCCGGGCCTTGTCAGCCAGTTTGCCGTCGATTACAAATTGATCAATATTGGCGTAGACGCGATACGGCACTTTTCCTTTTTCCAGCTTGAACTTTGCATACTCGGCGGCAGCTTCCATCCAACCCGGATCGCATTGTCCATACTTCTCAAATTGTTCTTTCAGCAGGGCTGCCTGGGCGGCATTTCCGGTGATCTTGGCCCAGGCCAGCTTGCGGGCCACGGTCGAGCAAAATTTTGCCGTATCGCCCAGCCCTTCTGTTGCCTCTGGGGTGGAGGGAAGGGCCGGCGCCAACGGATTTCCCGCATGCTCAGCCGTCAGATCGAGGGCCGCCGCACGCACCATGGAATGGCCGGTATCAGGACGCGTGACTGTGCCAGTGCTGCCGATATCTAGCGAGCGCGTGGCCGCATGTTTGATCTTTGCCATATTCTTTTTCCTAAACTGACAGGATGGTTCTCATCAGGTCGATTAAGCCGGCGCCCTGAAATGCCGGGCTCCTGCCAAGGTCGGTTGCATTTTTGAGAAAGACTTCCTTTACCGCCTGTGGATCTCCCCGATACTCAGGATGTGCAGAGAGAAATGCCGCGATGGCGCCGGATACGTGAGGAGCTGCCATGCTGGTTCCGCTTCGTTCCTCGTATTCGTACCCCTGGTCAAGATGAATCGAGCAAGAGATCACCTTCTCTCCGGGTGCCACCAAGTCCGGCTTTGGACGACCATCGCCGGTCGGACCTTTCGGCGAAAAATAGGAGATGCCAAAGGTGTGGGGCTTCGTCTTGTGGACCGAGCCGACCGCGATTGAGTCTTCAGCATTGGCGGGATCGCTGATGGAGAGGCTGAGCCACGCGGGGACTTCCTGCCCATTCTCGAGTTTGTTGGTGCCGTATCCGGAATTGCCGCAGGAAATCACGACCACAATCCCCGAACCTACAGCCCGGGTTACTTCGTCGCAGAGAGGACTGTGGCCGCAGCCATACCATGTCGGGTCGAAGGGATAACCAAGACTCAGGTTGGCGCCGTCGATCTTGATGCTGCGGCTCGACTGATTCAGCTTGCGCAGATATTCAAGCGCACGAATGGCATTCGAAGCAGAGCCCGAACCGTCGTCGTCGAGGACCTTTACATTTACCAGGGTCGTCAGCGGGGCCACCCCTGAAGGAGAACCGCCGAGTTCGATGACCTCCGGATCGTCACTTTCTTCGATAAATGTTGCTGCTTTGTACGGCTTCCCATCCACTTTGGCTTTGGCGCAGCCGGCGATAATGCCGGCAACGTGTGAGCCGTGTCCGTTTTTATCAGATTTGGATCCACAACTCCCGCGAAGTGCGGGTGATCTGCCTTGATGCCTGTATCCAGGACTGCCCAGGTAATGCCTTTGCCTCGAGCTTCAAAGGTTCTCCAGCAGGCTGTGGCTTTGATTACCTCGGTGGAATCAAGCAGATGGCAGTAGGTGGTCTCATCTTTCCAGATTCGAAATATCCATTCTCTTTTCTCAGCGAGTTGGAAAATATCTTTCGGGAGCAAGATGGCAAATATGTAGAAGTCACTCTCCTTGACGTCGTAGCCCTTTTCTTTCAGGAAGGCCTTAACCGACTCCTTCGCATGAGCGACACCGATGTTGGGTCCTGAACTTCGTTCGACGAGGGTGATGATTACAGGGACGGGCTTTGGGTTTGCCTGGTCCTGTGCATCCATCGCCTCCCGCACCGGAGGCGAGATCAGGAAATTCTTGAACTGTGGTCTTGGCGGTTTGCCCATCTATCTCCCTTCAGTTGCGATGAGCTTGGCCACACGTTCCGCCAGCGCGCCGATAGTGCGTGAAGGATTTACACCTAACGCCTCGGGAATGATAGCGGCATCCGCGACATAGAGGTTCTTGTAGCCGAATACTTCGCCGGCATGATTGACCACGCCGTTGAGAGCAGTGTCGCCCATGCAACATCCTCCCAGCGGATGCGGCGTGACCAGGTACTTGAGAACCGTCCAGGTAGGCGGCACGACTGGATGTCCGCCGGTGGCTGCGGAGCGCTTCAAATGGGTCGCGATAATGGTTTCAATCACGTCGCGCGACTTTCCGATGTCCCACATCATTGCGAGAGAGGGCTTGCCGGCCAGGAACTCGTGGTGCAGGCTGAGAATTCCGTTGGCGGCGTCCACGCCCTGGGCGAACCAGGGCATAACGTTGTGAAAGGGCTCATCATCGTCATCGCTGAGCATATGGCCGAAGGCGTCAATTTCAATCCAGAAGGATTGGCCGGACTCGCTGCGGTCGAGGAAATCAATCGCGCAGGCAATCGTAGGGCCGGTGCTCGGCAGAGGGTTGAGATGCGGATAGAACGCCGGAGTGAGAAAATCGCCGTTGCTGCTCCAGTCATGGCCCAGGAAGGCACTGATGTTCGGCAGCGCGCCGCTTAAGTCGCGGCATCGCAACAGCAGCTCTGTCGAACCCAGGGAACTGGCGGCCACAATCACGATGCGAGCTGTCTCGTTGCCGGGAACGCGCTGGCCGGTATCGAGCCGGTCAAAGGAAACACGATAGCCGCCATTCACAGGCTCGATGTTGGTCACCAGCGTGAGCGGGCGCACCTCGGCGCCTTTTTTCTCCGCGGCGGGAATATAGTTACGGTCCAGCGTATTCCGTGCGTCAACCTCGCAGCCGATGTCGCAGTTACCCAGATGCACGCAGGTCCCTTGTTTCACCCCTTGCGCATTGACGAACGGTTTGCTTTTCGCGACATTGTGCGGATCGTCCTGGTTGTAGCTCCAGTTAGGATCGAAGGAGACGGCAAGCTCCAGTTTCTTAAAGCGGTCACCGTGTCCAATCTTGTCGGCGCCATCTTTCATCAGCTTCATGCGCGCGGTCCACTGGTTGTCCGGGACCTGCTGCACATTCATGAACTTGGCTACCGTGTCGTAATATGGCTTGAGTTCTGCGTAGGTAATTTCTTTCGGCCAGCCGTCGTCGAAAACTTCTTTAGTCGCCTCGCAGGAAATGTTGGCATAGATGAGTGAACCACCGCCAACGGCTGCGCCCTGGGCCACGGCAATGCTGGAAAACGTATGAAGTTCCAGCCAGCCATTTTCTTTTTCTGGACACTCGTTGTTCCATATCCACTTGTCTTCGGCCTTACGGGGATAGTTGGTTTTGTCCCATCGCCGGCCGCGCTCGAGAATCAGGACCTTGTATCCGGCCTCAGCCAGCCGGCATCCTGTGATAGCTCCGCCGAAGCCGCTGCCAATTACGATGACATCGAACGTCATGCCTGCGCTCCCACTTTCTTGATGTAGGTGTCCCAAAGCTCGCCCAGGAAAAAGCGTCCGAATGCGGTGGTGGCCTTCAGGCTTTCGCCAACGCTGTTGGCGTTCAGGGCGGTGAAGGTACCCGTCATCTTCATGAGCTCGCCGGGTGTGAGTTCCAGGATTCCTGCGCCAACCACTGTGCCGGTCTTATCCACACCTTCGTGTAACGTTGTGTACAGGGTGGTCGTGTCTTTCCAAATAAGACTTGTTGTCGTGCGTGATGCCCCACTCGTAAACCATCAGCTTCAGTTTTGGGTCTCCGCTGGGCGAAAAAAGGTTAAACACGCCGCCGAGAGCAGGGATATCCATGCCGAAGGGCGCCCAGTCCATGCGAACATCGAGCCGGCCCAGATGCTTGGGATCGGCAATGAAGGCGTCGAGGTCGTCGATGGTAATCGTGCCGTGCATGGTGAGAGGCTGTGATTTGCCGGCTTTGGCGCCTGTCTCGGGATCGGTTTGGTTGAGGGCGAATCCACCTGACATCACTTCGCTGAACATCATTCCCAGCTTGTCGTTGCTCATCTTGTCCTCACTTTTCGTTCTGCAACTGCCAGTTCAAGGCACAGCTCTGAAAGAGGTTTCTTGTTGTATGTACAAATGGATCTTAGAGAATTTTTCCGACCGCAATGCCCTCAGGCAAGTGCACCCGCTAAATCGGGCCAAATCTCGGTGGCTGCGCCTTCTCCGATGTAGCAGTCGAGGTGTCCGAAATCCTTGTAAACGGTCCGGCGATAATTGTCTTTCCCATTGGCTTCGCAGAGAAGATCGAATGTCTGCTCCGTACCTTGGGGAACGAACATCCGGTTCTCGGCGCCGGAGATGAAGGTGATAGGCATCCGCAGCCGGTCGAGGTGCTTATGGTCCTCGTCTGTCAGGATGTTTTGTTTGCGGGCCCAGTTCGCGACGTCTTGCAGAAATGCGGTCAGGCACTCCGGCACCAGGTCGCCGATGATGGCATGCGTTGCCGCGTTCACACGCGAGTGAAAAATCAGGTCGCCGAAAGTCGCGCTGTGCCGGGGACACACAGGGTTGTCGCACGAGTACGACTTGGGCAGAATGTGCGACAGGAAAGAGACTGCGATATCGGCCATTTTCCCATTTTTGTCCGCGGGCCTTTGGTGCATCATCTCACCCGAAGGCAGCAGGCGGTCCATGCGGGTCTTCAATTTCAGCGCTCCCACCGGTGTCATGTGAAGATGCAACGCTACCTGGCTGGCGATGAACGAACTGATCTGCTCGCCCTCCATATAGCCACGCACGAGCGAGAGCAGGAAGCAGGGTGACGAGAGGCAATGCGCCAGCACTGAGACTTTTTTGCTGTTCGTACGCCGCCGCACTTCAGCGATTGCCGCTGGCCAGTCATAGTGGGCAACGTCATCCAGCGTGTAAGGCTTGTTGTGCGCCGCGAGCAGCGGACTGGTCCGCCAATCCACCAGCCAGACATCGAAGCCTTTGGCGACCAGGAACTCGACAAGGTTTTGAGGTACGGTATCGATGCAGTAGGAGAGCGCGGTCATCGCAGTCCCGGGTGTAATCACAACCGGACCGCGCGTGCCGCCGCTGGTGTGGTGCATCAGTAGGGCGTTGCCATCTCCGGCGGTGAAATCGATTCTCTCCAGCGGAGGAATGTCGAGCTTCCTGCGGGTCCCAAAGTACGAGGAAAAAGATTGCAGCAAAGAACCGTTGTTGTCAGCCATTACAACCATCCAATCTGCCCAAGTTGGGGGCTGCCGGATTGACTGCTCGCGCAGTATGTGTGTATTCCACTCGCTGGTGGGAGAACGGAGACAAATAGTTATACCATCTCGCCTGATGAGGTCAAGGAAATACAGTCAGCCAGTTCGCAGTTTCCAATCCGGAAATTCCTAAAATGGCACGGCTGCCGGTTATCTCCCAAGAGCGTGTTCAATAGTGAATGTCAGGGTAATAGCGTTTCAGTTGTCCCCTCAAACCATGCAGTTGACGAGCTCAGTTTGAAGTAGCGCCGGCGTCTCGCCGGCTGTCGTGTGGGCATCCTGCCCACACGGCGGAATGGGGCTTTACGTTGCTCCAAGCCGACTCACTACGTGTATCAGTTTGTCGAGTTCTACGTTTCTGCTCATGGCCGAAGAGACTAGGCGTGAAACGTCACGGCTCCCTGTTTCACTACCTTGGTATCCGGAACGCGGGGCCACGCTCACGAGCTGTGTTCACTGTAGCTTTGTGGATTCGCTGCTCTGTGTGGCTCGTGCTACCGGTGCCTGCATAAGTTATGTCCGATTGCGGTGCACGGGTGGGAGCCCCCGGCTTCAGCCGGGGGTAAACGGTCCAAGTAGTTTTGGGCTTTAGCCCCGGGCTTTTCTGACCGGAAACGGATGTAGCTAAGTGCGATACATCACGGTTGTGTCGCAATAATTGTGCAGATTATTAACCTCCGAATTCCCAAAACGGAACGGCGAAGCTGATTTATGGCTTCCGGAGTGCCATTTGTGCTTGCAAAGCGCTCTTACTTACTTCATAATCTCGGCTTCAATTTTTATCCAAGCTGAGATCATGCCACCGGCAGCGATGTGTGCAGCCCCAGTTTCACAGCGGTAAGCGGAAGGAGACGAAATGGGAAACGAAGACGGCGCGACGCATAATGGACTCAAAGAGCTGTTTGAATATCCGTTCATGTCCTGTCTGACAGACAGGCGGACGCGGCGTGTAGCCCGCGGAACCTCAATCAATGCAGGTCCGCTCAGCTACACCAGCCCCAACCAGCCCGATCCCCTCAGCAAGCTTGAGGAAGCGATTCTCATCGTATCCACAGGCATAACCGGCATATCAACCCACGATGGTCCGCTGATCAGACCCGACGGAATTCCGGAGCTGGCCACACCATTTCTCAATGTGATCGCGCGCTCAGCCAGCAGCGCCGACAATTGCCAGGCAACCAGCTTTTTCATGATCAATGATCAGGGCATCTTCCTGGTGAAACAGCCCAAAGGACGCGACGCGATCCCCTTCATCAAAGACCTGCCCCCGCGCTGGGCCGACTGGAAAGAGCAGGATTGGATTGCTGCCGCCGACGCCGTGAAGGTCCAGGTGTCAACCCATCGTCTGGATTTCCCCCGCGACTATCCTTATTATCTGGGCTGGAATGCGCAGATATCCAATCGCCCGGGAACCACAATGTTCCTGCCGGTTGTGGATTGCACCTGGCAGTACATCAACGCCATCCTCATTCTGGCTTCGGAACCCGACGGCAAACGGCCGCTGTTCATCGACGATTTTCGCTCTTTTCATCCCTCCGGGTTCATTGAGATTATGGCCTGGCTCGGCAGCAAGCTGGGACTGAGTCCTGAGATTCCTTATCAGCCCTGTGGCGGCCTTAAGTGGATTCGCAACAAATTCGTAAATAAAGACAATGCCGCTCCCCTCAGAACCTTATGTTGGTGGGACAGGCCTTGGGCATCGGCGGTTTGTTTCACGGTTCTGTCTTCCTGCCCTATTTCTACCTGACCGACCCTTCCAAGGGTTGGTATGGTCTCGGCTTCCGCATGCTGGAGCCCAAGAAGGTGAAACCAACGCCTCCGGTTCCCGCGTCGCAACCTAACCCGGTTGGAATTGACGGAGTCCTCGAAGGTCTTTGCCCTCCCTATGTCAAGACAATGGATGAGGCTGTGGACCGCGTGGTCGAGTCCAAGTATGGCCCCAGCGGTAATTACGGCGATCAAAAGGTATTCTCGCTGCCCTACCGCAAGCCGCAAAATGCCGAGGACTATGTGCGCGAGGGCACAAAGTATACGCCGCAGGCGATTGCCTACACCAAAGACATTTGCAACTACATCTACGACACCTACGGCCGCTTTCCCGCGCACGTAGACACCTTTTACACGCCGGGCATGTGGCTGCAGTTTTCGCATCTCGAGATCGAGTACTACGATAAGTTTTTCGACGCCAGACTCTACCCAAGGCAGGCAAAGCACGATGCCATGTGGCATGGCCGTTAAACAACAGTTGCTGGAAAGCGCAGGAGAACAAAGATCATGATTCGGGCATTGCAAATCGCCGCCATCACACTCACATCTGTGTTCCTGGCCGCCGTGGTGGGATTCGTGCTGATGGAAAAAACATGGGTGGGCAAGGAACCGGATACTCCTGAAGGCCACTTTCTGTACGGCTCAACCGGCACCGAGCTGATGCCGTTGCCCGTCTTCCAGGTTTTGCCCGACATCTTTCCCGATCAATTCCAGCCCGCGGGAAAACAAGCCGGAGACTGGGTCGATCAGTTCGGTTTCGTCCGAGGCAAGGAGGGAGTCAATGAAGGACTTCCTTTGGGGATGAACGTAAGCTATTACCGTCCTAAGTCCGGGGCTCCCTCGCCAGTCCTCTTTGTCGGGTTCAACTGCGCGGCATGCCACACCGCCAAGATCCGTCGCTTTCCCGGCGACGAGGGCATGACGGTTTATGGAATGGGCAATCCAGCCATTGACCTCGTGGCATTCGGGGAAGCGGTCAAGAGCTCGCTGCTCGATGAGCAGCGGCTCACCCCAGAGATTATTGCTTCGACCTATGAAGCCAAGTATCACAAGTCCATCGGCCCTCTCGATAAATTGCTGATCACCGTCTGGCTCAGCGGGGCCCGCAAGCAGATACGTGCGGAGTTGCCGCTGCGCGATTGGCCACGTGGCGGACCCGAGCTGAGGGATTCAAGCGTGCTTCCCAGCGGCCCTGGCCGCAACGAGCCCATGAAGGAGACGATGCGCTTCTTGATCGACCGTACTCCTTTCCCGGATGGAGGTTCATCGGAGATTCCAAGTCTGTACCATCAGGATCGGCGTGACTGGGCGCAGTACGACGGCAGCGATCGCGACCCGTTGACCCGTAACTCTCTGGCTGCGTTGGGTGTGGGTGCATCGGTCTATAACCTGCGCATGCCGGGAATTCTGCACACCCTGCAGCAATCCTATGAATACTTTAAGAAGCTCGACGGGCCGAAGTACAGCGAGATTTTTCCCAATCAGAAAATCGATGCCACCCGAGCCCAGCGCGGGCGCGACGTCTATCTTCGTCATTGCGGCGACTGTCACGGCTGGCCCGGTGCGCCGGGTGAGTGGGTGAAGGGCAAGCGCCAGGGCGAAGTGGTGCCGCCGGAAGAGATCGGAACTGACAATGCGCGCGTCACCTTCCGCTACTACAACGAGACGTGCGCGCCGGCCACGGCTTTATCAATTCGCCCATCGAATCGTTGTTTACCCGCGCGCCTTACATGCACAACGGAAGCATTGCAACCTTGGCAGAACTTATCAACCTGAAGCCGCGCCGGACCGTGCTCTATCGTGGAGCCAACCTTTACGACCCGGCTGACGTAGGCCTGCTGATTCCAGACAAGCCAGATGTCAAGAACTACTTTCGTTACGACACGCAGGTTTATGGGAACGGCAATCGCGGACATGACTATCCCTGGCCTTACAAGGGCAAGGGCTGGAACGAAAATGAGCTGAAAGACCTGCTCGAGTATCTCAAGACGCTGTAACCGCTGCGAGGAGAACTAAGAGGAGAACTACTATGAAAGCCGGCGACTCCACACCTTATCGCATAACACTGGCAGACTTTACTGTTCCATTTGTCTCCTTCGGTGTTCTCCTGGGGGTGGCCCTGATGGCCGCAGAGACGAAGATGGATATCGGAATGTACCGGACTATTTACACGATCTGGGTAACCGCGGCCCTCGTCATTCCCGCGCTGTGCGCCTTCGCGTTACCGGGGAATTCAGAGCGCATCCGCAACACCTGGCTGCTCTTCTGGACGTTCTCGTTCATCGTTTATCTAGTCCACATAAGCTATGCGATCTTTTCCGTATATCACGGCAGCATGCAGGAGTTTCTTGCCGGCCAGGGAATGTTTGCCGCCATTAACAATGTCATCTTCACCCTGTTGTGGACGCTTGATGTCTTACTCGCCTGGTTCGATCACCACGACACTCGATGGTTGCGATTTGAGCGTGTATTCAGCCACATCTATATTGGTTTGACCTTCATCATCTCCACAGTATTTCTGAAACACGGCTTCATCAATGTGATTGGCATTATCCTGACTGCCTCCGTGATGAGATTCGCCGCTCCCGTTCGAGGGCAGATTCCTCTGCGTTCCTTGCGTCCTCTGCCGTACTGAGTACTCAGTACTATATCGCTTCACTTACTGAGAACTGAGAACCGAGAACTATTCTTACAGCCGGCAGATCAGCAATTCACGTTCATAGATCATCTCGGGCGGCAGATGCGAGTGCAGCTCGATGAAGAGCTCTTCGTGGGCCATAACTTCAGCGCGCCAAGCGGCCTTGTCGACCGCCTGCAGCTCCTTGAATTTTTCTTCCGGGAACCCAAGGCCCTTCCACTCGATGTCTTTGTAGTGCGGCGTCCAGCCGATGCGGGTCTCTTGTCCCAGGGCGCGGCCACGGACACGGTCCACGATCCATTTGAGCACGCGCAGGTTTTCGCCATAGCCCGGCCACAAGAACTTGCCTTCAGCGTCTCTTCTGAACCAGTTGACGTGAAAAATACGAGGCGTCGCGGTAAGCGAACGCTGCATCTTGATCCAGTGACGGAAGTAGTCGCCCATGTGATAGCCGCAGAATGGCAGCATGGCCATGGGATCGCGGCGTACTTTATTGAGTTGTCCAGTGGCGGCTGCTGTAGTCTCCGAAGCCATGGTGGCGCCCATGTAGACGCCGGCGCTCCAATTGAACGCCTGATAGATGAGCGGGATGGTCGCAGCGCGGCGTCCGCCAAAGATGATGGCGCTGATCGGCACTCCTTCCGGGTCCTGCCAGGCAGCGTCAATCGTAGGACACTGCGCCGCCGGCGCCGTGAAACGCGCGTTGGGATGCGCAGCCTTTGCCCCGGTCTCTTTTGCAATCTGCGGGGTCCACCTCTTGCCCTGCCAATCAAGACACTCGTCAGGCGGCGCGTCGGTCATTCCTTCCCACCACACTCCGCCTTCAGGAGTGAGCGCTACATTCGTGAAGATTGTGTTTTTGGAGAGCGCCGCCATTGCGTTGGGGTTGGTTTTGACCGACGTTCCCGGAGCAACACCAAAGAAGCCGGTTTCAGGATTGATTGCACGCAGGTGGCCGTGCTCATCAGGCCGGATCCAGGCAATGTCATCGCCGACGGTCCAGATCTTCCAGCCCTCGAAACCTTTGGGCGGGATCATCATGGCGAAGTTGGTCTTTCCGCACGAACTGGGGAAGGCGGCGGCAACATAAGTCTTCTCACCCTTGGGATCTTCCACGCCCACGATGGTCATGTGCTCGGCCATCCAGCCCTCGTCGTGGGCTATGTTAGAGGCGATGCGCAGGCCGAGACATTTCTTGCCCAACAGCGCATTCCCGCCGTAGCCGGAGCCATACGACCAGATCTCGCGGGTCTCGGGAAAATGCACGATGTATTTCTCAGGATTGCAGGGCCAGGGTACATCCTGCTGGCCGGGCTCGAGCGGCGCTCCCACGCTATGCAGGCACGCCACTACGCGCTTCTCATCCTTGTCGATTTCGCGGAACACCGGCAGGCCGATGCGGGCCATAATGCGCATGTTGGCCACGACGTAAGGCGAGTCGGTGAGCTGCACCCCGATTTGCGCTACGGGAGAGTCGAGGGGGCCCATGCAGAAGGGCAGCACGTACATGGTGCGTCCGCGCATGGAGCCGTCGAAGAGCGCCCTCAGCTTCTTGCGCATCACGAATGGATTCTCCCAGTTATTGGTGGGGCCGGCGTTATCTTTTGCCAGCGAGCAGATGAATGTGCGGTCTTCCACGCGGGCAACATCGTTCGCATGCGAGCGCGCGTAGTAGCAACCGGGCCACAACTTCTGGTTCAATTTGACCAGAGTGCCGCTTTCGACCATCTGGCTGCAAAGCCAGTCATACTCTTCCTGCGAGCCATCGACCCAGTGGATGGCCGCAGGCTTGGTCATGTCAGCCGTTTTCTCAACCCACTTGAGCAGATGCTTGTTGGTGGTAAGTGACACCGGCGAGCTTGTTTGTTTCAGTGTGCCCATTTCAGATTTTCCTCAACTGCCCAACGCTTTCCGCTGAACTCGCCAGATAGATTATGTACCTGAACCTGAATCGAGTTCTGAAAAGTTTGGATGCAAAAACCCCGATTACCGCCCGTGCTATCC
>QIAW01000685.1 GCA_003225655.1 Acidobacteriota bacterium | reverse complement strand
TTGAGCAGGTCATCCAGGCGCGCTATCTGGGGACCAAGCGCTTCTCGCTCGAAGGTTTGTGCGGGCTGATCCCTCTGCTCGATGAAGTCCTCGAAGTTGCCGCTGCCCGCGGGGCCGTGCAGGCCCTCATGGGCATGAGCCATCGCGGAAGGCTCAACGTCATGCTCAACATCGTGGGCCGCGACGCGGCAGAGATTTTTGCCGGCTTTGAAGATGTCGACCCGCGCAGCGTGCTCGGCGCCGGCGACGTGAAATACCACATGGGCGCCACCGGCGAATTCACCACCCGCAGCGGAAAGAAGCTGAACATCCACCTGGTTTCAAATCCCAGCCACCTTGAGTCGGTTGACCCGGTCGTGCTCGGCCGCACCCGCGCCAAGCAGACCCGCGACCATGACACCAGCCGCACAAAATATCTGCCCATCGAGCTGCACGGCGACGCTGCCTTTGCCGGGCAGGGGATCCTCGCGGAAACGCTGAACCTCGCCGGGCTTGAGGCCTATGATGTCGGCGGAACCATTCATATAATCTGCAACAACCTGATCGGCTTTACCACCAGCCCCAAAGATTTGCATCCTACGCGCTTCGCCTCCGATGTTTCCAGACGCCTGCCCATCCCGGTCTTCCACGTCAATGCTGAAGATCCGGAAGCGGTCATCCGCGTGGCCAACATGGCCGCCGAGTATCGCTATAAATTTTCCAGCGACGTCGTCGTTGATCTCATCGGCTTCCGCCGCCATGGACACAGCGAAGTTGATGACCCCACCATCACCCAGCCTAAGCTTTATAAAGCCATCAACCAGCATCCGCCGCTGTGGGAGCTGTACGCGCGGGAAAAGAAGCTTGACCCCGCATCCATCGTGGAACAGGTCAAGGCCGAGCTGCAGCAGGCGCAGCAGCGCGGCAAAACCATAAAAAAGAAGCCAGTTTTTTATGAGCTGCCCAAGTATTGGGATAAGTTCGTCGGCGGCAACTACAAGCCCGAGTATGAAGTCCGCACCGGCGTGGATGCCGCCGAGCTCACAGCCATCACCCAGGCGCTGACCAGCGTACCCGCCGAATTCACGCCGCATCCCAAGATCAAACGCCTGCTCGAAGAGCGCGCCCGCATGGGCTCCGGCGCCAAGCCCGTGGATTACGGCATGGCCGAGGCGCTGGCCTTCGGCTCGCTGCTGAAGCAAGGCGTCCCCATCCGTATGAGCGGACAAGACAGCCGCCGCGGCACCTTCAATCAGCGCCACGCCGTTCTCATTGACGTGGAAAACGAGCAGGAGTACATCCCGCTCTGCCACGTTGCTCTGAATCATGTGTCGCCGAATGAAGACCAGGCCGGCTGCGAGATTTACAACTCCACGCTGTCAGAGGCCGCGGTGCTGGGCTATGAGTATGGCTACAGCCGCGACTATCCTGAGGCGCTGGTGCTGTGGGAGGCGCAGTTCGGCGACTTCGCCAACGGCGCCCAGGTTGTGATTGATCAGTTCGCCAGCGCCGGTGAAGACAAGTGGCGTCTCTTCTCCGGGCTGGTCCTGCTGCTGCCCCACGGATACGAAGGCCAGGGCCCCGAGCACTCCAGCGCCCGCATGGAACGCTTCCTGCAACTGGCGGCTGAAGACAACATGCAGATCTGCCAGCCCTCGAACGCCGCGCAATATTTCCACCTGCTGCGCCGTCAGGCTCTGCAGCGCTGGCGCAAGCCGCTGGTGGTCTTTACCCCCAAGAGCATGCTGCGCCATCCTGATGCCAGCAGCAATCTCGACGAATTCACCCGCGAGCGCTTTCTGCGCGTGGTGCCTGACAACGAAGCCCGCAACGCCACGCGCCTGCTGCTGTGCACCGGCAAGATCGGACACGAACTGCGCCAGGCCCGCGCCGCCCGCAACGCCGCGCAAACTAAAGATGCGCAAAGTAAAGACGCGCAAACCGCCATCGTCTTTCTCGATCAGCTCTATCCCTTTCCGGAAAAAGAGCTTGAGGCCGAGCTGGCGCGTCATCCTGAAATCCGCGAGATCATCTGGGTGCAGGAAGAACCCGCCAACATGGGTGCGCTCTTCTACGTGCAGCCCTGGCTGGAGCGTGTGGCCCACAACATTCCGATACGTACCATCAAACGCTCCGCCAGCGCCAGCCCCGCAACCGGTTCCGCCAAGGCGCATGAGATGGAGCAGAAGACGCTGATCACGCTGGCATTTGGGAAATAAGCACTCAGCAGTCAGCCAGTACAGGTTCTTGGTTGCGGCAATGCAGAATTTATTGGGTCTGCCGGTGCACTTTCTTTGGCTGAATGCTGACTGCTGAGTGCTGAATGCTATTCGAAAGCGTAAACTAATTTCAGACAACGGCAATTTTGAGGAGAGATTAATGTCGAATGAAGCAGTACAACGCATCGTCCATTGCGTGAAGCTTAATAAAGATCTGCCCGGGCTCGATGAGCCCCCCTTTGACGGCGACCTCGGCCAGCGCATCTATAACCAGGTCTCGGCCGAAGCCTGGCATGGCTGGGGCGAATTCTGCAAGATGGTCTTGA
>QIAW01000684.1 GCA_003225655.1 Acidobacteriota bacterium | reverse complement strand
GCCAGCTCTGTCAATATGCTGGGACAAATATTTTTCCCGTAATGGTATTTGTAAAGACTTGTAATTCAATTGCTTTGTGATACGGTTGTTTCAGATCGTGAAGCGGTTTTTTACCACAAGAGGCACAGAGGAACGAGAAATCTTGTGGCTTTTCATTTCTGCGTAACAAATTATGGACTTCCGCTGTTGTGGGCTGGAGATTGTTTCAAAAGACCTTAGGGGTTAAAGAGGCAGAAAAAGTCTTTTGAGACCAATTGCATTTTGCAGGGGCTAAAGCCCAACACATTCTGAACGACTTACGGCACGAGTGAACTCGTGCCCTGACACGTCTTCACGCCCGTAGAGCATTTTTCCGCAGCCTCTAAAGCCCAACAGATTCTCGACAGCTCGCGGTATGACTGAAAGTTGTGCCCTGATACAAAACCTATCTTCGAAGCAAAGTCTATTTCTTTTCCGCCAGGATTTCGTCTTCCTCTTTGCCCTGCTGGGTCAATTTCAGAATCACGTTGTAGTCCTCGAGGGTTGAGGTATCGCCCACGACCTTATCTGCGCTGACCACTTCACGCAACAGCCGGCGCATGATCTTGCCGCTGCGGGTCTTAGGCAGCCCGGCAACGAAGAGAATCTTCTCCGGGCGCGAGATGCTCCCAATCTCCTTGGCGACCCATTCCTTCAGCTCATCTGCCAGCGCCGGAGACTCTTTGGCCGCAGCTTTCAAAGTCACGAAGGCGTGAATGCCTTCGCCTTTGATCTCGTGCGGCGCGCCGATGACGGCAGCTTCGGCAACGTCTTTGTGGCGCACCAGCGCCGATTCCACTTCCATGCTGCTGAGGCGGTGGCCGGAAACCTTGATGACGTCGTCATTGCGTCCCAGGAGCCAGATGTAACCATCTTCATCGCGGGTGGCGGTGTCTCCGGTGAAATATTTTCCCGGGAAGCGCGACCAGTAATTTTGCTTGAAGCGTTCGGGATCGCCATGCAGCGTGCGCAGCATCGCAGGCCACGGCCGGGTGAGCACCAAGTAGCCTTTGCCCACCGGAATGGAATTCCCGTTTTCGTCCAGGATGTCGGGGGCTGCTCCCGGCAGCGGACGCGTCGCAGAAGCAGGCTTGGCTGGCGTTGCTCCCGGAACCGGGGAGATCATGATGCAGCCAGTCTCGGTTTGCCACCAGGTATCCACGATGGGCAGCTTCTCTTTGCCAATCACGCGGTGATACCACTTCCACGCCGCCGGATTGATCGGCTCGCCGACCGATCCCAGCAAACGGAGCGAGGAAAGATCGTGCGCGTTAGGGAAGTCATCGCCCTGGCGGATAAATGAGCGGATCGCCGTGGGTGAAGTGTAGAAAATGCTGACGCGGTATTTTTCGATGATGCGCCAGAAGCGGTCGGGCTTGGGGCAGTCGGGCGCGCCCTCGTACATCAATGTTGTGGCTCCGGCTGCCAGCGGACCATAGACGACGTATGAGTGTCCGGTGACCCAGCCTACGTCGGCGGTGCACCAGTAGATGTCTTCGTCTTTAATGTCGAAGACCCATTTCATCGTAGAGAGCACCTGCGTCAGGTATCCACCGGTGGTGTGTACTACGCCCTTGGGTTTACCGGTCGTACCGGAGGTGTAGAGCACGTAGAGGGGATGTTCGCTATCCAGTGGCTCTGCCGCGCATTGCTCACTCACCCCGTCGGTCAGCTCATGCCACCAGTGGTCGCGTCCGGCTTTCATCTCGACCTTTGATCCCAGGCGGCGAAAGACGACCTGGTGCTTCACCGTGGGGCACTCGGGCAGAGCTTCATCCACATTGGGCTTGAGCGGAATCTCTTTGCCGCGACGCAGACCGGCATCAGCAGTGATGACGAGCGAGGCGGAGAGATCCTGAATGCGGGCCTTGAGCGCCTCTGCCGAGAAGCCGCCAAAGACCACCGAATGCGTAATGCCCAGCCGCGCGCAAGCCAGCATGGCGATTGCGGCTTCAGGAATCATGGGCATGTAGATGATGCTGCGGTCGCCGGTTTTCAGACCAAGCTTCTTGAGAGCGTTGCAGAACTTGGCCACTCGGCGGTACAACTCCTGGTAGGTCAGGATACGCTGTTCGAAATTCTCTCCTTCCCAGATGATGGCGGCCTTGTTCCGCCGGGCGGAAGAGAGATGCCGGTCAATGCAGTTGTAGGCGATATTCGTCTTGCCGCCGATGAACCACCTGGCAAAGGGAGGATTCGACCAGTCGAGCACTTGCTTCCAAGGAGAGAACCAATGAAGATTGCGCGCCTGCTCAGCCCAGAATTTTTCCGGGTCAGCCGCGCAAGCCTTGTATAAAGCCTCGCATTGCTCCATAGAGCCGATGTGGGCCTTTTCACTGAAATGTTTTGGAGGGGGAAAGATTTCTTGTTGATCCATATAAATGCCGGAAGGAATTCTACAAGATAGAACGTGCATATAACAAAGCGTGCAGGTGCAGGTGGGGTTTGCCGCGACGGATCAGGATTGACTTAGCTAACCAGTTAGTCCACAATATAGACTGCATATGGAAGTCAATATCCACGAGGCTAAGACCAATCTCTCCAAGCTCCTGCAGCGGGTGGCTATCGGTGAAGAGATCACTATTGCCAAAGCAGGCGTTCCCGTGGCGCGGTTGGTTCCTATCCAGCCGGCTAACCCTAAGCGCCAGTTAGGAGTGGACCGCGATCGCATTCGTGTGGCGGATGATTTTGACGCACCTTTGCCGGCTGCTATTCTCGACGCCTTTGAGGGCCGCCGCTCCAGACGGAAAAAGTAAGTCATGCGCTACTTGCT
>QIAW01000157.1 GCA_003225655.1 Acidobacteriota bacterium | reverse complement strand
GTATTGCATTGCTTTACCGGTTCGCTTGCCGACATGCAGGCAGCGCTCGATCTGAGCTTCATGATTTCTTTTGCCGGCAATGTAACTTTCACCAAAGCGCAGGAGATCCGCGACGCAGCAAAGCAAGTGCCGCTAGACCGCATGTTCATTGAGACCGACTCGCCGTTTCTGGCCCCGATTCCGCATCGCGGCAAGCGCAACGAACCCGCGTTCGTGAAATAAGTCGCGCGGCAGATCGGAGAGCTGCGAGGTGTGCCCGCAGAAGAAATTGGTGTAATTGCTGCTAAGAATTTTCGGTCATTCTTTGGTCTATGAGTATTTGAAAGACTCCGCTATCCAAGACAGAGTGCGCTTCCACAATCAATTCTGCTTGAGAACCGTCCGTTTTCGTGGTAACAAATGAGTGTTCATGTCGAGACAACAGGATTATGTAGAGGAGCTTCGGCGCTCCATGCACGACGACCTGGTACGGCGGCTCCACCGCCGGCAGCGGAATATTGTTTTCCCGGATACGGTGAGAAATCAAGGCATTTTCTTTCGCAATCTGGCCGGCGAGAGGATTCATGCCTTCACGAGTCACCGGATCTTTGCAGCTTTTTGGGGACTTTATTTACTGGCACAATACCTCGTGCTTCCGGCGATTCTCGGCTTCGGATTGCTCGCCTTGCTTGCATCCCTGGTGGCATCGTCACTTTGGATTGCCATAGGATTGAAGGTCACCGTCAACGCAGCCATCCGCGAAGACCGTCCGAAGGTGCAATTATCCAAGACATACCCCCGCGTCAAAATTTGAACACTCTCCTTCTTTCCGCGAGATTTCGCTGTTTTCCGCGCCTGTGATTTAGAATTGAAGATTCATATGGCCGAAAACTCATTTGATGTTGTCAGTAAGGTGGACCTGCAAGAGGTCGCCAACGCTATCCAGAACGCGATGAAGGAGATCCATACGCGTTTCGATTTGAAGGATTCGAAGTCGAACATCGTCCTGGAAGGCAAAGACGCCATCATCCTTTCTTCCGTAGACGAATACAAGCTCAAGGCGGTGAACGACGTTCTGCAGGCCAAGCTGGTGAAGCGCAACGTGCCGATCAAGGCGCTGACCTACGGCGCGATCGAACCGGCGGCCGGGGCGACGGTGCGGCAGAAGGTCACCATGCAACAGGGCATCCCGGTGGAGAAGGCACGGGAGATCGTAAAAAAGATCAAGGATTCGAAGAAGAAGGCGCAAGCCTCGATCCAGGGCGACACGGTGCGGGTGAGCAGCAAAGACCGCGACACGCTGCAAGAGGTCATTGCCCTGCTCAAGGGCTCCGATTTTGGCATCGACATGCAGTTCACCAATTACAGGTCCAACTGAGACGAACATTTGAGCGGCCCCGCCACCATTTCGCAGAAAGAGATTTTCGACCTGCTGCGCGAAGACCTTTCCGCCATCGAGCGCGAGTTCGGACGCGACACCGTTTCCAACGTCAGTGCGATTACGGAGATCGGCGAGTACCTGCGCGAGGGCGGCGGAAAACGGATCCGTCCGGCGCTGTTGCTGCTTGCCTCCAAGCTCTTCGGATACACCGGACGCGGCGCCGTGCGGCTGGGCGCAGTGGTAGAAATCATCCACACGGCGACGCTCGTGCACGACGACATTATTGACGAAGCCCAGACGCGGCGCGGGCGTCCAGCGGCCAACACGCAGTGGGGGAATTCCAAGTGCGTGCTGGCCGGCGACTGGCTTTACATGCAAGCTTTCAAAATCGCGGTGCAGGAGCGTAACTTCCGCATCTTGGACGTGCTCATTGACCTCACCCAGCAGATGGTCGAAGGCGAGCTCCTGCAGATTGAAAAGCTGGGAAAATGTGTCTCGCTCGACGAGCACTTCGATCTGATCTACCGTAAGACCGCCTGCCTGTTCGCCGTGTGCATGCGCATGGGTGCGATCCTGGCCGGGGCCACCGAAGAGGAAGAAAAGCGCGTGGGCGACTACGGACGCAGCCTGGGCATGGCCTTCCAAATTGTGGATGACGTGCTGGACCTCACCGCCTCGGAAGAAGTTCTGGGCAAGCCGGTGGCCAGCGACTTGCGTGAAGGCAAGGTCTGCGCGAGCGCGCCTTCATCAGCGTGCGTCATGAACAGATTCTTGCCATGCTGCAGCGCTATGGATCAGTCGAGGTTGCCGTGGCGCGGGCCCAGGAGTACTCCGAAGCCGCGCGCAAATCCATTTGCAGCTTCCCTGACTCAGAGATCAAGCGCGCCCTGCTCTGGGCGCCGGATTTTGTGGTTGGACGGGAAAAATAGCATTCAGCACTCAGCAGTCAGCATTCAGCCCCTAAACAAGC
>QIAW01000683.1 GCA_003225655.1 Acidobacteriota bacterium | reverse complement strand
CCGGTACTGGGTCGCTGTCCTCAACTGGCACCTACGAACTGAGCGGAGGCCCGCTGTCGCTCACCTCAGTCAGTGCTGGCAGTTGGAACGTTTCCGGAATTCTTAACTTCGCCTACTTCAATGGCGGCACCAACCTCCTGAGCGGCACCCTGAACCTGCTGAATTTCACCCAAGTGGGGTCTCTTGGCCTGTTTAATGACACTCTGACGGCAAATTTGACCGGCCTGAGCGGCTCGCTCGCCAGCAGCATTGGCAGCTCTGCGATTACCGATATCACCATTGTGATCAGGAACGGCGTAAACCTTTCAGCGCTGGGGAACGGCGCCAATGCTAGCGCCTCCATCTCTAGTGGCGAGATTTTCCTCCCAACTCCGGAGCCCGGCAGCATGGTGCTGTTCGGCAGCGGACTAGTCGCAGTGGGGAGTATGCTGCGGCGGCGCGTCAAGGCAAGAGCCTGAGGGAAACAAAACCATCCAGCTTACAAGAGCAGCGGATTCTTCCGCTGCTCTTGACTTTGTCCGCTAGTAAAGCCGCAGGCGCCCAGAGCTTGCAGCGTTCCGCATAAAAGATATGGCCATGCCAGCCAAAGTAATGGTTACCGGTGGTGCCGGATTCATTGGTTCGCATTTGGCGGAGGCACTTCTTCGCCAGGGGATCCAGCTCACCATCGTAGATAGCCTCGACGACTTCTACACGCCCTCCAGAAAGCTGTCTAATCTGGCATCTGTTCGCCAGCAGGGTGAATTCCAGTTCTTCCAAAAAGATATCCGCGACTACGAAAGTATGCGGCGGGTGTTCGCAGCCACTCAGCCCGATGTGGTGATCCATCTGGCCGCCCGCGCCGGTGTTCGGCCCTCGATTGAGCAGCCGCTGTTGTACGAACAAGTCAACATCGGCGGCACTTCGGTCATGTTGCAGCTCTGCCGCGAATTCAATACCGGCAAGTTTATTTTTGGTTCCTCCAGCTCGGTGTACGGCGCCACCAGCAAGGCTCCTTTCTCTGAAGCTCACCACGAATTGCGCCCGATCTCTCCTTATGCGGCCACCAAACTTAGCGGCGAGCTGCTGGCTTATACGTATGCGCACCTGTTTTCGCTGCCAGTGATCTGTCTGCGATTCTTTACTGTCTATGGGCCACGGCAGCGCCCTGACCTGGCGATCCATAAGTTCACTGCATTGCTGGAATCGGGGAAACCGTTGCCGATGTTTGGCGACGGTTCCACGGGCCGC
>QIAW01000682.1 GCA_003225655.1 Acidobacteriota bacterium | reverse complement strand
ACCGCCGAGCAGGTATTCATCCTGCACAATGAAGGGAATGGGACGCTGAAAGATGTGACCGAGGCTGTCGGCATTCACATACGCAACCATCCTTTGAGCGTGACCTTTGTTGACTACGATCATGACGGCGACCTTGACCTCTATGTCTCGAGCAGTGACGCCGGCAAAAGTATCCTCTGGCGCAACAACGGCAACAGCACGTTTACCGATGTCACCGCTGAAACCGGACTCGTAACCAACGCCATCAGCTACGGAATCGCTGCCACCGATTTCAACAATGACCGGGCCATCGATCTGGTCTTCGCTTCGGCGCCCAGGCCGCAATTGTTTTTGAATCCGCGTGAGGGCAAATGGAGCGCGACGGACGTGTGGCCGCAAGCTGCGCTCTCGCCGGTAGTGGCGGCCGTAACTCTCGACTTCAACAAAGACGGCTGGATGGACCTCGCGCTGGCCCACGATGGCCCCCCCGGCATAACCTTGTGGCGCAACCAAAAGGGGAAAAGCGTCGAGCAGGTTGCGCTTCCGCTCGAGGGCTGGCGGCGCGCCTGGGGGATCGTGGCCCTTGACTACGATAATGACGGCTGGATGGATCTCGCAGCCGTAGGAGAGACCAAAGACGGCAAGGCGGAAATACGCCTTTTCCGCAACCTGGGTGAGAATGGATTCAAGGACGTAACTGCCGAGGTTGGCCTCGATACCGTGAAACTTACGTCTCCTCGCGCCTTGCTCGCCGCCGACGTTGACGGTGACGGCGACACCGATCTGCTCATCACCCAGGAGCAAGCCCCTCCGGTGTTGCTGCGCAACGACGGCGGCAATCAGAACCACTTTCTCCGCATCGCCCTTACCGGACTCGGTGATAACAAGAGCGCGGTCGGGACCAAGGTCGAAGTTTTTGCCGGCACACTTTGGCAGAAATGGGAGATCAACGGCTCCGGATACCTCAGCCAGAGTTCAACCGACCTGCTGGTTGGGTTAGGAAAAGAGCGCCGCGTTGACACCGTGCGTATGCTCTGGCCCACGGGCGTCGTACAGGATGAAGTTGAATTCGCCTCTAACACCGCACACAAGATCAATGAAATCGATCGGCGGGGCAGTTCGTGTCCTTTGCTCTTCGCCTGGGACGGCGAGCGTTATCGCTTTATCGCAGATATGATCGGCGCCGGTGTGGTCGGCCACTGGGTGGGCCCAGAGGAGCGCAATATCCCGGACTCCACCGAATATATAAAGATAGAAGGCGAACACCTTCGGCCCCGTCATGGTCTTCTGAGCTTCAGCTTCATGGAGCCGATGGAAGAGGTAGTTTATCTTGACCAGTCTCGCCTGTTGGCGATTGATCATCCCGCGGACTTGGAGGTTTATCCCAACGAGTACTTCGCCAGCAATCCTCCCTTTCCTGCGTTCAAGGTGATTGCCAGCCGCAACGCGCGTCCACCGGCGGGAGCATGGGACAGTCTGGGTAACGACGTTCTAGAGCTTGTCAGGCGGCGCGACCGCAACTATCTCACTGATTTCGAGCTCTTGCCCTACAAGGGATTCACCCGGCTGCATTCCCTGGAACTCGAGCTGCCCTCTGCCTATCAGGGTGGACCGTTGCGGCTGCTGTTATACGGATACATCGAATACTTCACGGCGAATTCCATGTACGCCGCCTATCAGGCCGGCATCAATCCGGTTTCGCCTTTCGTAGAAGCGCAGGATGCAAATGGAAAATGGCTTCGCGTCCTCGATGATATGGGGTTTCCCGCGGGACTTCCGCGCACCACCGTTGCTGATCTCAGTGGCAAGCTTCCTCCCGGCGCAAAGCGGCTTCGTATAACTACGAATCTGCAACTCTATTGGGACCAGATCCTGGTAGACACCACGCCGGAGACACCTTCGATCAAAGTAACAGATCTGGCTTTAGTGAACGCGCGGCTGGCTTTTCATGGTTATCCGCGGGCGATTGAAGGTAAATCACCCGGCGATCTGGATTACAGGTACGAGCAGACCAGCCAGAGCGGCCCCTACGCCCGCGAAATCGGGGCCTATACAAGGTTGGGCGATGTGCGCGACCTGGTGCTCCACTCCGATGATCGTTTCGTGGTCTTTGGCAGCGGCGACGAAGTGCAGCTCGACTTCAACCCCGCCGGATTGCCGCCGCTGCGGCCGGGATGGAAGCGCGATTACTTCTTCTTTGCCGATGGCTACGAAAAAGACATGGATTTCTACGCCGCGGAGGGAGAATTTGTTGATCCGCTGCCCTTTCATGCCATGAGCCAGTACCCATACACAAAAGAAAATTTCCCCCTGGATGAAACTCACCTGAATGATCTGTTGAATTACAACACGCGCTTCTTTTCCAATGCTCCGGCTGCGTCATACAGCTTTCACTACGCAGAACGCAAGAAAGAACATCAGCGCTGAGATTGTACAGTTACTGTTAGGTTTTTCTCCGTGCCTCCGTGTCTCCGTGGTGAATAGGCACGATATTTCTACATCG
>QIAW01000681.1 GCA_003225655.1 Acidobacteriota bacterium | reverse complement strand
TCGGCCGTCGTGGTCGTGGTTTGCGCCCAGGCATTGATTCCGAATGTTAATGCGCCGGCGAGTATGAACAGGGCCAGCATGTGCAAGCGTCGCATAGTCTTCTTTCCTCCGTTACGGTTGTAGCACCGTGTTACTGAATATGAACCCGCAGCCCGGAGAAAGTTGCGGCCCAAAATGGGACGGCGCGAGAGGCTTGCAGAATCCTTAGGACACAATCATTTCCCACAGGTACGGTACTTTAGTAACCGCCCATGATTCCTCTGTGTACGTTTGTATCCTCTGGGGCTATTGAAGCGGCCGCATCTTCGCGGCCGATGATCAATCCGCGTGAACTGTGAAATCCGCGGCAAGCTTTTTCCTGGAGTTTGGAGGAGTTTGGAGCTGATATTAATCAAACACTACGGTCTAGTTCCCATATACCTGCACGCGATTTTCCAGGTGCCAGCGCACCGCGCGCGAAAGCACGATGCGCTCTACGTCGCCACCCTTGCGGACCAGGTCTTCGAGGTGGTCGCGGTGCGAGACCCGGATAAAATCCTGTTCGATGATCGGGCCCTCATCCAGAGCCTCGGTGACATAGTGGCTGGTTGCGCCCAGGAGCTTCACCCCACGCTCATAGGAACGGTGGTAGGGTTTGGCGCCGGTGAATGCCGGCAGGAAAGAATGATGAATGTTGATGATACGGTTCGGATAATGGCCGACAAATTCTTTCGATAGAATCTGCATGTAGCGGGCCAGCACAATGAGCTCGATCTTTTCGCGTTGCAATAATTCTAACGCCGTGTTTTCCGCCTTCTCCCGGTGGTCTTTGGCGTGCAGTATCTCGTGAAATGGAATCTGGTAAAATTCCGCCAACCGGCGCGTATTAGGATGATTGCTGATGATCAGCGGTATCTCGCATTGCAACTCGCCCATGTGATGACTGTATAAGAGGTCGGCGAGGCAATGGCCGGATTTTGACACCAGGATGGCCATTCGCGGTCGATAGCCCGAGCGTGCCACCCGCCACTGCATTTTGAACTTTTGCGCCACGGGAGTAAAGTGGGCGCCGAATTCATCCACAGCGAAGTCAAAACCTTCCAGCTCCCACTCCACGCGCATCATGAACAGACCGAACTCAGGGTCCTGATGATCATCGGCGTGCAGGATATTGCCGTTGTGCTTATAAATAAAATTGGCGACCGCCGCCACCACGCCCTTCTGCTCCGGGCACTGGGTCAACAGGATCGCGCTGTTCTTGTGGCTCATTGCGAAAGCATCATCTTACAAGAACAGCTCCAAGCTGCAAGCAAAACAGCGTACCGCGGATTTAACAGATCACGTGGATTCAAACTGAGTGCTTAATACTGAGAACTGAGAACCGGCAACTGAGAACTGTTGTAAAAAAGCCCGCCCTGTCAGGGAGGGCGAGCCCAGGACACGTCAGGTGAAGGGATGCCTAACGTGAGCTCAATTTGTCTTTGATCAACCAGCGTTTTGGCTAAATGCTGGTTTTATCTATCGTCTCTATCTCCATCTCCGTCATGTCCCAGTGGTTCACCCGTCGCCGGATCGAGGAAGAGCTTTCGCGGATGCTCATCATCGTGACCGCGGAAACTAAACATATTCAACAGGGAGCCGGCGCGCACATCGAAGGACTGGGGATCGCCAATCCTGCCCAGCTTCCAGTTGTCTTCAATCAGCCGCAGAATCGAGCTCTGGTCGGTGATGGAGTGGTCAACGTAGTTCTTCTTGGCGAAGGGAGAAATCACCAGCAACGGCAACCGTGGACCGTAGCCGCAGCGTCCCTGGAAGTCGGTTGGGCCGGCCGTGCCACAGCTTCCCGGTCCGGTTAGCGCATCCGCGGTGGTGTTGGACTGGCTCACAATGGGCGACATCGCATGGTCATACCAGCCGTCGGAGTCGTCATAAGCGATAATGACCGCTGTGTGCTCCCATGCCTCCAACTGCTGAAGATGGTTGATAGTCTCGACCACGAAGGTTTGCTCTGCCAGCGGATCAGAATAGCCCGCGTGGCCATCCTGGAATCCTCGGGCCTTTACGAAACTGACTGCGGGCAAATGTCCCGAATCCGCGGCCGCCCAGAAGTCAATCAGGTCATACTGGTGGTTCGCCTGGTCGGCGGACTTACCGATCAAGTCAACCGAAGTCGGCGGCAGATGGTGGGGATTTGCAGTCGACAGATAATATTGGAAGGGCTCGTGATGCGGAATGTAGTCCTTCTTAGGATAGCCGTCGCTGCCAATGTGAAATGTTGCGCATACCGCTTTTCCGGCAACCACGCTGCTGGGACGGAAGCCGCCCTGGAACCATCCCCAGGTGATTCCCTTTTCGTTAAGCAGATCGCCGACGTTCTTGCCAGTCATGCCCACCGAGTCGCGGGTGGTGCAGTCATCAAAGAGCGGTTGTGGATCGCCGATCACGCTGCCGCCAATGGTATCAATGCCTGGGAGCGTCTCGGCAATCACGCCGTGCGTCTGTCCGGAGATCAGGTTCAACGCGCCCGGAGTAGAGGGTCCAAATGTGGTGTTGAAGCTGTTATCGCTCATAGCGAAGTGCTCGGCATAATTCCAAAACGCTGTGACCGTGTTGCCGTCAAAGTAGCCCATCACCTGCGATGCCGGGCACTTGGTGCCGGCGCCGCCAAACTCGACGAACTTATTCATCAGACCAGAGTTGAAGGACTTCTGTTCGTCCGTATATTCGTGGTCCATGTCGCAGGTGGCAGCCTGGCTGCGGTCGAGGCGAAAGGGCTGGGCGGAATTAGGGTTATGCGTCAGAAGCCAGGGGTTCAAGCCGTTGACCGCCGGAGGCGGGTTCTTGGCCCACGCGGTAAAATTGGGCTCTCCGGGAGGATTCAACGCATGCGGATAGGTCGCGAAATAATGGTCGAACGAAACATTCTCCTGGAAAATTATCACCAGGTGCGTGATTGGAGTTGCCGTTCCACCCTGAGCCCGGGCTGGGTTGGGCAAGCTACACATGATGGTTGTGGCCACGAGCAGAAACATCACCCTGGCCGGCGAGGCATTTCTCAACAAAGAAGTCTTCGGGGACAACATGCTTTTCCTCCACAAGAGTTGGGTTGGGAACTGTGTCAATGCATGCAAGGTCCGCCCGTGCGCACATCAAAGATCTGCGTTGCTCAGTGATATTTGATATTGGCCGCTTTCCCGGAGCCTGGAGCTCGCATCGGTAACAAGAGGGATGCTACGGCGCTTATGTTGCCGGAGTATTTTTAGGCGATTAAATTT
>QIAW01000156.1 GCA_003225655.1 Acidobacteriota bacterium | reverse complement strand
GACCCCAAGAGCATTTTTTTTGGCGCCGATAGGCTTTACCGTCTGGTACGTATTGATTCTGGGAAACTACGAGAAGGCCACCAAGGTGCTCGGCGTTCTTACGCTGCTCCTGATCGCGTATGTGGCCGCCGCGTGGCATGTTACCAGCTCTTTTGGCGAACTGGCGCGCGGCATCTTTTTACCGAAGATACAAATGAATACTGCCTACATGATGGCGGTGGTCGCCGTCTTTGGCTCCCTGCTCACTCCCTATGTGATCGTATGGCAAACCAGTTCCAAGCGCGGCCTGCCAGCCGGCCTGGCACAGGCACACGTAAGCGAATCCCATGCGGGCACTTTTGTCGCCTGCCTGATCTCCCTCTCCGCTATCGTGGCGGCCTCCCAGTTGCACGTTCCCGATCCCAGCAGCATGAGCATGCGCACGACTGCGCAGGCCCTGGGCTCGTTCGGCAATCTGGGGCCGGTGCTTTTCTCGCTCGGTATTCTGGGCTCGGGCTTAATCGCATTGCCCGTGCTGGTGGCATCCTTGTGCTTCAGCGTGGCTGAGGCATTTAACTGGAGATCGGGCCTTGCCATTGAGCCCTGGGGTGCACAGATGTTCTATGTAACGATCTCATTCACGGTGCTGTTTGCCACTGCGGTGGACTTTTTGGGCATACACGCGGTGACCGTACTCTATTGGTCCCAGGTGCTGGCGGGGGTTGTGCTGATACCGATCCTGGCTTATATTCTGCTTCTCTCGAATAACCCCAAAATCATGCACACCACCAATAGCACGCCCCAGAACGTATGTCTGGGGGCGGCGACGCTTGCCATGCTGTTCGCGACCCTGCTTTTCTTCTGGCAGAAATTCAAGTAACACTCGTCGGCAGCTCACAGACCCACAGACCGAAGATAATCTCTGGCCACTTCGCCCCGGCGTAGAGCATCTTTCTTGTAAGTCCTTGGGCGCCCAGCGATGGAGGAAGAGCAGAATGATTCGCAGGTTGAAATCGGGTGAGTACCGCCTGTACTCGCGCAAAAAGAATCCTAAGACCGGCAGAAGGCGCAATCTTGGCACCTTCTCCACACTGGCGAAAGCCCAGGCGCATGAGCGCGCGGTGCAATTTTTTAAGCGCCATTAAAGGAGATTCTATGGCATCAGCAAAACAGAAAGCCGCTGCACGCGGCAATATCAAGAAAGCGGCGGCAGCGGCAAAAAGAAAACGTACGATTGCACACCTTCCCAAATCCACGAGAACGGCCTTAGGAAAGCAGGCAGCGGAGGTAGCACGCGGAGGACGCAAGGCAGCTTAGGCCACGGCGTTCATGCGAAGGCGCTCGGCGCAGTCCTTATATCCGGCGAGCTGATGAGTAGTGATCAGTTATGCTTTTCGTGCTCGTGTTTTTCGTGTTTTTCGTCTTCGTGTTTTTCCTGCGAGACCCCAAGTTGGCGAAGCATGTCATGCTTGTCAAAATTGTTCCACACCTCGGCAATCTTGCCATCCACGAGCCGGAATCGGCTGCTTCCATGCACCTGGATGTGTTTTCCTGTCGCGGGAAGTCCGTTGCCCGTGCCTGTATTCGTTCCTATCGCGGTCCAATCGACCATCACCCAGTCTCCCCTGTCGGCTATGCGATTCACTTTCATCACCAGGTCAGGAGCAGCCGAGCGAAATCCCTTACCTTCCTCAATAGCTTCTTCTAATCTGAAATTCTTGTTGTTGGTATGGACGACGCAATCTCTGGTGTAGATCTGGTCGATCAGGTCGTAACGGCCTTTGGTAAACAGGTCATCGAATACCTGGCGCGTGACAGCTTTATTTTTTTCTCCCATATCTGATGGGGCCTGTGTTAGAGCACGAGCCTTGGCATTCGGCTGGGCGGCCTGTCCCCAGGTAAGAGCCAGAGCACTGCAAATCATGAAACAGATTGTGCTGAGTTTCCGCATCGACACTACCTCCTCTTTTTATCAAGACAACTGTTAGGCAAAACTTTGCGCCGCAAATGGCGGAACAATTCTAACGCCAGATGGCATGGGATAGCGAAAAACTTCTTCCAGACGCATCGATTTCTTAAGTTCCAGATAATATTCGCGCGTGGTTCGGAATGGCCCGTGGACCGAGTGATTCCATGCTTCGGCAGATTTCCCGTCTAAGCCACTCGGCCGACGTTGTGAAAGAATATTCGGGCAAAATTCGTCAGCCGTAGCATCGAGCCAAGTGATGGCGGCCGCGCTTGCGCCGCCGGCAAAAGCTCTGCTCTCCGCGGGCCGCAGGGCATGGCGCCGCACGAACTCGTCGAGAATCTCCGGATGGCGGATGTTAACCAGTGTGGCCGCAAAGGCAAGGCCGGCGAGGGCATTGAGCCGCGCGGTTGCATGCGGAGATTCATGCTCCACGGCTTCCAGAACGCGCGCAAGCGAGTTGCTCCGGGGCGCGAGGTTGCGGGGGGCAAAATACATGGCGCGTCCAACTCCGTGCCAGAAATACTGCAACAACTTCTCATCCATTGCAGAGAGACTCCGATCAATTTCATGAATCAGCCAAGGACAAAGAATTTGCGCAGCGAAGCCCAAGGAGCCATGAGCGACGCCGCGATAGCCCTCTCTGCCATGCAGGTTGTATAGCTCTGGCGATAGCGTGGCAGAAGGATCTTGTACGCACGCAGCGAGGAACCGGCGCGCAAAAGCCAGCCCCATACCCGCGTGCAGGGGAATCAAACTTGAAGCACGCAGCTTGCCAGTATCCGGACCGGATAGAAGACCCAGTCGCGTCTCATTGTGAGCGAGTGTATAACAGTAGCCAAGACCCTCGATTGTCCAGATTCTCGCGTACGGCTCGAGGGGCTGGACTTTCTCGATTGCGTCCGGCAAAGTAGCTGCACTGTTTGAAGAGAGCTTGGATCGGCATTTTGCGTGGAGGAACAAATCGAGCGTGCGCAGCTTGTTCTGTAATTCCTGCCACTGTGGGCCGCGAACCGGCAGAGCAAACCCGATCACGGCTGCCGTGCGTTGCATTGTGCCCAGGATTAGCCGGGTAAAGTATCGCGGTGTGAAGGCTTCAGGAAGTAAAAAACGAAAGCGCGGTTTGTTGACCGCCACAGATCGGTCACAGTGAGAGCAATCAGGCTGAATTCGTGTTTTGATTGTGACTCCCTGTTTTATAGACAGCGAACTACGAAAAAATTGCGCAGCAAATGCCAGCAAAGCCGCAAATAGCCGCGTCTATGCTGTCTAATATACAGATCACAGAAGGTTTTTCCTGGTGAACCTTTGAGCATCTTGATGAAGCCCTTGGAAATCCTGTGCAGGTGGAGGTCTTCCAGTCGTGGCAATATCATTGCAGCGCTTCCCTTCCTGGGTTC
>QIAW01000680.1 GCA_003225655.1 Acidobacteriota bacterium | reverse complement strand
CCATACACGCGCGATCAGCAACACTTCGGGTTGGTGGCTGTCAGTTCGCGGCTCCAGCAAACAGCAGCAGATTCCCATCCGGATCTTTGACGACGAAATTTTTGGCGCCCCAAGGCTGCTTTTTCAGTCTCTGGTGAAAGGTAACGCCAGCGGACTGAAACTCAAGAAACAGTAGCTTGATCTCATCCGCTGCAGCGACGGTCATAGATGCCGACAACAGTTCCTCACGATCGCGGACCGCCGACTCGATTACGGGCCCCTCGACACACCTAAGATTGAGGCGCGCCGCGTCGCGACCCACTTGTGCGTAGTAGGGAGGGTCGCCGTAACTGAATACAAGCGAAAAGCCTAACTTCTTACAGAAAAATTCGCATGATCTCTTGATATCGGCGACAAACAGTTGCGGCTCTGCACCCACAATCGTCGCTTTGGATGGCGACGATTTCACCTTGCGCGATGTGGTGGAAAGGCCGGTTTTCAGGGCTTGCCAACTATCGAAGCCGTGCTGTCTCGCGACCATTTCTTGCGCATCGCTGAGCTTAAAACTCGCCGCAAGAATCTCCGAGTCGGGCATATTCAGGAAACGAGGCATAAGCGCGCGAATTTGTGCGGCGACGGGATAGTGCCGTTCGCGATGCCAACGCAATATGAGCTTGGCTTGCTTTTTGAGGTTCTCTAGATCGGGCATGTAGGCCTCCACGATGAGATCGCGTAGGTGGGCCTTGCCCTTCGGCGATCGTGCCGATGCACCCTACATGCGCCGATTGCAGTATCTGCCACCGGCCCGCAGTTGTCAATTGAGAACGACGCCACACTACAGGTTGTTGCGCCGCGTTTACACATTTTTGTCGTATCACGGGCAAGCCGACAACTCACGAAGTTGGTTTAGTGTCTTGGTCACAAGAGCATCTTGCGACCTGCGCGCTCTTGTTGCCCCTCACAGGTCATCGCTTCCCGCGTTTCTTATGTGGTACTCCGCAGCGCGCCGCCATATGGCGCCTTTTCCCGCTTGTCTTTGCGCTCTTCTCAATTCGCAGTTTCCACGCCGTTCGGAGTGCGCCCGTCAGCACATCCTCGCTCGCCGCCGCCAGGCGAATATGCGTGTGTCCCATCTTTCCCCAGCCGCCAGGAATCGGCAGGAAAATCTCGGGCGCCTCCTCCACAAACGCCGCCTGCTGCTCCAGCGCAAGCATCAGATTTCCGTAGCCCTCTTCTTGCGAGGCCAGCGAAGCAAATTTCCTGCCTCCTACTCGAAAAGCCGGCAATCCTGCATGAGAGTACTCTTCCACGCCCTCCAGGTTCAGGGCAATCCTGCGAAAATCTGCTGCGGTCATCGGGCGACTCCCATTACGTCAGGGAGTATCTCACAATCATCGGATGGCAATATGTCCACTGCTCCGGGCGGATCACGGGCAACTCGGAAGTAAGGGCCAGTTGAGGATTGGTACCGAAAAACGCGCTTGTGGTCATTGGCGGGCAGATTTCCAGATTGTCGGCCATCAGGAAACGATCCCAGGTTGACCTTCCAAACTGACCCACTGCCCAGATAAACAACGACTTGCAACTTTCGCGCTGTAGGTGCATTCTAGTTGGTCATGTTGGCGCTCTTTCCCTACTCGCGCAGCACCGGTTTCACTTGAACCCTCCGCTAAAACGTCCGTAGGCCGTTTCCCAAACAAACCCATAGCTCACAACGCTTACCGGCAGACTTGCCGGAAGTTTCGCCTCTGCGCTGAAAGGTCATGCTCATGTTACGTAAAGTTGCGCTTCTATCTGTTTTTGCCTGTTGGACACTGGGGGCCTCAGCCCAGCAGACCCGCCACTTCACCTTCCATTACGAGTTTACGGTGCGGAATATCGCTCCTGGGGTTCCTGTTCGCGTGTGGATACCACTCGCGCGCTCCGACGAATTTCAGATCGTCCGTGTCATCTCGACTTCAGGGGACCTGCCGCTGAAAAAAACGCAGGAAAAAGAATATGGTAACTGGATGCTGTATGCCTCTACCGCCAAAGCGACCAGACCCGAGTACAAATTCTCGGCAGATTACGATGTAGTGCGGCGTGAGCATCTCAGCTCGCAAGCGACTGTCAAAGCCGTTGCCCTGTCTGCACGTGAACGGCAACGCTTTCTGGAAGCCGACAAGCTTGTGCCCATCACCGGACTTCCCGCCGACCTGGCGGTGAAAGAGACCGCGAACGCGGCCACGGACGAAGAAAAGGCCCGCGCCATCTATGATTATGTGCTGAGCAATATGCGCTACGACAAGTCAGGCACCGGGTGGGGCCATGGCGATACGCTTTACGCCTGCAGCGCCAAGAAGGGAAACTGCACTGATTTTCATTCGCTCTTTATCTCCATGGCGCGCTCACAGCACATCCCCGCGCGCTTTGAAATTGGGTTTCCCCTGCCTGCTGATAAAAGCTCTGCTGAAATCGCCGGTTATCACTGCTGGGCAGAATTTTATGTAAAACAGAGAGGCTGGGTGCCCGTGGATATCTCTGAGGCGTGGAAGCACCAGGAAAAGCGCGACTACTTCTTCGGCGCGCACGATGACAATCGAGTGCAATTTACCGTGGGACGCGACCTGACCTTGAACCCGCCCCAGGCTGGCGCTCCTCTGAATTACTTTGTTTATCCCTATGTCGAGGTAGAAGGAAAGGAATACATCAACGTCGCGAACTCATTTTCGTTCCGCGACGTAAACAACGCTGCCACCACACAAATCTCAACTGGAGTGCGGGGTGGTGCGCAGCCGGCGGCCCACCATAACGGTATAGTGAATCCATGAGATCAGGGTGAGCGCGAACGTCACCCGGAAGCTGGCTTGCATGGCAAATTCTATCCAGTCCCTGGAAGCCACCGGATACAGCAACACAAGAAATATGGTTCCCACCTGCGCCACAGTGTTCATTTTGCCGAAGATGCTGGGGCGCAGGTCACGCAGAGTATTGGTCGCGTAGAGCAGCGCACTAACGATCAGGATGCCGATGTCGCGGCTGAAGACCAGGACGGTTACATACCATGGAATCCGGTGCAGCAGCGAGAGCGCCAGGAAGAGCGTGCTGAGCAGAAGCTTGTCGGCAATGGGGTCGAGGTAAAGCCCAAGCACCGTCTGCTGCTTCAGCAGGCGCGCCAACAACCCATCCAAAGCGTCGCTGACACCGGCAATCACGAAAAGCGCCAGGGCGATCTCATCGTGGCCTTCCATGACCGCGATCACCACAAAAGGAATAAAGATGAGCCGCAAAAGAGTGAGTTGATTGGGAGCAGCGCGCAATTGGGAGATCATGCTCCTGGCCCCCCTTGGGCCGACGCGGAAAACTCGCGCAACAACTCGGAAAAGGCAAAGCCAGTTTTCGTCTGGAAGCGCTCCTGGAGCGAAGGTATGTCTCCGTTGCGCAGATCCAACTCGATGCGCTCGATGCGGTGCATGGGAAAGAACACGGCATTGGGAGTCACCATGTCGCCGGCCTTGACCTGGCGTATGAAGTCTTCCATGGAATTCAGGTCAATGCCGCGCACGCTTACGCCGGGGGGAGCAAGGTTGAGGATCGCTCCCCAGAATTTCTCCCGTGGCGAATTCAGCGTCACCAGGACCACCGCGTTGGAGGCAAAGGGCCCCACTTCGGCTGCATTCGATGTGCGCTTCGCTTTTTGCATCGCTCAGGATATCTTCAACATTCTCGCACTACCTGCTGGGAAAGCAAGCCGGTACGGATCAACGGATTCAGAGTGTAGCTCATCGGTGTGAAGTGCCGATGCTTACTCAGTAGGTTCAATTAAGATAAATAAAATGGTAGGCACGAGGAGACTCGAATTCCTAACCTCTACCGTGTCAACGCCGCCCCCTTGGGCAACTGCTTGATTCACAATGGTATCGACAGTCACATCTGGGCACATCAAGGGACGGCGAGGAACTGTTATCGTGCCCTAATCTGGCCACGACTCTATACTATCTAATGCGGTAGCGTTCTGGCGAACGCGCGCTTAGACACCCGTTCCGTCCGCCGTCAGACCCCGAAGTATGAGAAGCCTGCCCAGTGATACGAATGAGCGAATGTGTCTCGCCAAAACTGGTAGCCGCACCGCAATCTCCGATTTGCTGCCTGGGGTGTCTGGTCGGCTGCTATGCGGCGACAATGGGCAAGGCCATTGGCCTCGGATGATATATCCTTTTCTGTTCACAAGCTTCTCAGAGACTGATAGATGATCCGACTATCTGATTTTGTCAAAGTTGTTTTCGTCCTTGCCGTGGCCATGTGTTTGCCATCGGCACACGCCCAGCAATATTCAGAAAAAATGTTCCGCGAGATGCGCTGGAGGATGGTCGGCCCTTTTCGTGGTGGCCGTACGCGGGCCGCTGCGGGCGTGCCGAACCAGCCCAATGTGTTCTACATTGGCGCAGTCAACGGCGGCGTTTGGAAGTCTACCGATTACGGCCGCACGTGGATGCCCATCTTTGACGGAGAGCCGACGCAATCGATCGGGGACATCGCAGTCGCTCCGTCGGACCCAAACATCGTTTATGTAGGCAGCGGAGAGGGCCTGCAGCGGCCCGATCTTTCCGTCGGCGACGGGATCTACCGATCACAGGACGCCGGCAAGACCTGGACCCATCTTCATCCTGGGCTACGCGATGGACAACAAATCCCGGCGTTGGCCGTCGATCCACGAAACCCCAATCGTCTGTTTGCGGCAGTATTAGGACATCCGTACGGCGCCAATACGGAGCGCGGAATCTTTCTTTCTGAAGATGGCGGCATGTCATGGAAGAAGGTGCTCTACAAGGATGAAAATACCGGCGGCGCCGATGTGCAGATTGACCCGGCGAATCCGCAGATCGTTTACGCGTCACTCTGGCAGGGGCGTCAAGGACCTTGGGAGGATGGCAACGACTACAGCGGCCCCGGCGGCGGTCTGTTCAAATCGACGGACGGAGGAAATACCTGGCGTCAATTGACCGGCGGCTTGCCCAATAATCTCGTGCAGGTCCATATTGCCATCGCTCCAAGCCAGTCTAGTCGTCTGTACGCGGCCTTTTCGACGACGCAGAAGAGCCAATATGGGTCGGGAAAAGGGCTGGGGTTTTACCGCTCCGATGACGGCGGAGAAACCTGGAGCAACCCAACCGACGATGGACGCCCGGCGATGAAGATCGGTGGCGGCGATTTGCCGATGGTCAAAGTGGATCCGCAAAACCCAGACATCGTCTATAGCACTAGCATCGTGACGCTACGTTCGAATGATGGCGGGAAGACCTGGACGAGCATTCGCGGAGCACCCGGCGGGGATGATTATCAGAATCTCTGGATCAACCCAAATGATCCTAAGATCCTCTTGCTGGTGAGCGATCAAGGCGCTCTCGTAAGCGTGAATGGGGGAGAGACGTGGAGCACCTGGTACAACCAACCCACGGCGCAGATGTACCACGTGGCGGTGACGGATACTTATCCATACCGCATTTGCGGCGGCCAGCAGGAGAGCGGATCGGTGTGTATTTCCAGCCGCGGCAATGATGGAGCCATCACCTTCCGCGATTGGCATTCTGCGGGCGTGATCGAGTATGGATATGCGGCTCCCGATCCGCTGAACCCAGACATCGTTTATGGAGCCGGCAGAAATGAGGTCTCTAAGATGTCATGGAGTACCGGACAGGTACAGAACGTCACTCCTATTCCTCTCCGGCAGGAACCATATCGTGTAGAGCGTACAGAACCGATTGCATTTTCTCCGGTGGACCCCCATGTGCTGTACTACGCCGCCAATTTCCTCTTCAAAACAACCGACGGCGGTAAAAATTGGCAGACCATCAGTCCGGATCTGGCCCAAAAGGCACCTGGAGTTCCCGCCAGTCTGGGAGCCCTCACTGCAAAAGATCCCGATGCAG
>QIAW01000679.1 GCA_003225655.1 Acidobacteriota bacterium | reverse complement strand
GGGTTGGTTTCATTTCAGTTGCGCCAGTGGCGCTGGTGGTCTCCTCCATTTGCATTCTCCTTTGCAACGAATCGTCGTTGTATTTCTTGCCGAACGGATCATCGTTCGGACCTAACCGTGCTCAATCGTGCTTCGCGAGTTCTGTATGATGCAGCGTGCAAGCCCGCAAGTACAATGCAAATTTTCTATGGCGGAAATAAACAATTTATATAAATTCCCTAAGGGCGCATGGTTTCAGCTTTTGACCGCGATAAAAAAAATCAATTGGACAAACGCCCTCTTCCTTGCCATTCGCAGCGTAACGCGCGCTGCGCGACAGAGCTGACGTAAGCTGAGTGCTCAGCATGCGAGCGGCTTTTTCACAAACGTAATAGTCTCGGTCGGAAAAAGATGCGGGCAATGATTTAACCCACACCATGCTGGACGTGGAGCTCTTGATATGAAGCTGGCGGGATTCTTCTTGCTCATCGCCGGATGGATCATCGTTCTCGCCGCGATTGCGCTCTTCCCTTCGGCCACGCTGCGAGGCTGGTTCGCGTTGACGGGTGCGGCTGTGGAATTATTAGGATTGGTGCTTGTATTCCGCTCTCACCTGGAGTTGCGAAAGGACCGCGGATAATCTATGCCTGCCTCGCCGCTCTCGGAAATGGCCCTGGTGTTTTGCGTGTTCCTGACTCTTCTCGTCCCGCTTGCGGCCGCAGGACTCGCTCTTATCAATACCGGCCTGGGCCGCTCGCGTAGCGCTGCGCATTCCATCATGGCTGCGTTGTGCGTAATTGCCGTCGCCGCCATTGTTTACTTTATCTGTGGATTTGCCTGGCAGGGTTTCATCGGACGCCCCGCGCACATCATGATGGTGGGTGGTAAACCCTGGAGCTGGATCGCGGCGGAACCATTCTTTTTTCGCGGGCTGCAACTCGATGGCTCCGCGGCCTCGCTGGCGGCATGGCTGCAAATGCTATGCGTCGGATTGGCGGCGCTGATCCCACTTGGCAGCGGCGCTGATCGTTGGCGGTTGGGCGCTATCTGCATTTCCACGGCCCTGCTGGCGGGATTTATTTACCCATTATTTGCGCATTGGGTTTGGGGCGGCGGATGGCTGGCGCAACTGGGAATCAACTACAGCCTGGGCCACGGCTTTGTGGACGCGGGAGGCGCAAGTTCCATCCAGGTGCTCGGTGGCCTTACGGCTCTTACGATTGCCTGGATACTGGGTCCGCGCCGCGGCAAGTACTCACTGGACGGAATGCCAACCGCCATTCCCGGACATAATATAGTCTACGTTTTGTTCGGTTGTCTGCTGGCCTTGCTGGGATGGATAGGCTTGAATTCCTCCGGCGCGATCTTATTTACCGGCGCGGAACCTGGCCGCGTCGTGCTGATTGCCGTCAACACTACACTCGCTGCGGTTTCTATGGATGGGTGAGCGGCTTGGTAGCCAGCAGCGCCGCCTGCGCCTTTATCTCTCCCCCGGCCGCGGTCATGATTGGGTTAGTGGCGGGCGCGCTGGTTACATACTCAGTCGAGCTGTTCGAACTGAGATTAGCCGTGGATGACCCTGGAGGCGCAATCTCCGTACATGCGGTCGCTGGTTTGTGGGGAATCATGGCGCTCGGCCTCTTCGCCCGCTTTCCTCGCGGCTTAAGCAACTTAGTCGGTGACACGGCGCTTGCTTCCATTAACGCCGACTCAGGCCAATGGTTGGCGCAACTGGCCGGTGTTGCCACTTTGCTCGGTTTTGTGCTGCCCTTGACCTACGGGGTGTACTGGCTGGTGAATCGCTTCTATCCCCAGCGCGTGGCCCTTGAAGGTGAGCGACAAGGTATGGACCTGCACGAGTTGGGCGCTGGGGCCTATCCCGAGTTCATCACGCATACTGAGGAATTCATGCAACGGTAGTTGCGATTTTCATAACTTCAATAATTGTTCAGGCTAAAATGGCCCTGCACCGTGTATGAGAATCTCAGGCACATTGGCAATACTAGTGCTGGCCGTCGCCACTCTGGCCGCCCAACGACCGGCGCCTATGCCTGATGCAGCAACGCCCGAAGGCAAGCTCTTGCAGCGCATCGCCAGTGAAACCGATTTGGCCAACCGTCGCTCGCTGCTCGAAGAATTCACCAGTGCCTACCCCAATCACGAGGCCACGGGCTGGGTCTATGAGCAGCTCATAGACGCTTACCGCTCGTCCGATGAACCAGACAAGCTGCTGGCTGCAGGCGAGCACTTGCTGGCCCTCGATCCAACGGACTTTACCACCGCGCAAAACTGCCTGAACGCTGCTCTGCAAATGAAGAAAGACCCGGACCTTGTGCTTCGGTGGGCCGAGACCATCTCCAGCATTGCCGATCAGTTGGCGCACTCTCCCAAGCCCAGCGATGAGAACGAAGCGGCGGCGTGGGAAACCCGTGCCAGCAACGCCAAAATGGTGGAGATGTATACAGAGTCGGTGTTGTATGAGTCCGCGCAACAGAGCAAAAATCCATACAAGATCGCTGAGTTAGGTGAGGCACTGGCGCTGCACAATCCTGAGAGCGAATATGCCATTCCCATGGCCGAGCTGCAGTTTAAGGCCTATCTCGAAACCGGCGACTCGGATAAAGCTTTCACGCTGGCCAAGGGAATGCTGGCGCGGTCACCTGACAATGTGCAGATGCTGCTCAACCTCGCCAGCCTCTACAAGAGCAGGCAAGAGCCAGAAAAAGCCTTGGCCTTAGCCAAGCAGGCGGTAGAGGTGACCAACAGCGAGATGACCCCGGAGGGAATGAGCGATGCCCAGTGGGAGCCGCGCAAGATCGCGCTGCGCTCCTTTGGACAATATCTCCAAGGCGTCATCTATGCAGCCGCAGAGAAATGGTCCGATGCTGATGTGCAACTGCGGGCCTCGCTGCCTGGAATCCAGCGCCCGCAGAGCAAAGCCGAAGCCCTTTACTATCTTGGATTGGCCAACTACCGGCTGGCGGAAAAAGGGCAGGCGGAACGCGCCCCCGATGCCCTGCTTTTCAGCCGCCAAAGCGCCGAGATCCCCAGCAGCTTTCAGCAGATGGCCCGCAAGAACGCCGAGGCCATCCGAACGAAATTTCAAATCCCATAGCTGCGGTTCCTGCTGGCCACGGGCAATTCTTCATTAATCACTTGGGACTAGCTTAATCCTCTGCGTTATTCTGGTCACCGGCTGAGCCGGCGGCAATTTCGCCCGCGCTTACCTGGATCAATTTTTGTACTGACGGCGCGATCATGAGCAGCAGTTGAGCACTCGGTTTTTTGGCCTGCTCCAACAACGCCAGTTGCTGCGCCTTCCAGGCCTCAGGCGCCCGTTCGCCACTTTCCAGATAATCAAGCGCACGCAACCCGGCAGCGCTCACCGCGGAAAGGTTCCTGGAGACGGGGTCGGCCTCTTTCAACAGGAAAGAGTTCTGCAGTAAAGGTTCAAGCTTTGCCTGATTGTCACGCCAGCGCGTGAGCATGGCGCGAATTTCAGC
>QIAW01000678.1 GCA_003225655.1 Acidobacteriota bacterium | reverse complement strand
AAGAATCTGCAACTGATGCCCAGCGGAGACTACGGCTTTTTGAAAACCGTCGAGTTGGTGAACTGATCAATGCTGCTCGATGAGCTGATGCCCCGCTACGACGTCGCCGCCCAGTATGAGACGCTGGTCGACGCCCGCCCGGAGCGGACTTTTGCTATCTTGCAGCATGTGAACTTCTCTCAGTCTGGCGTCATCCGCTCTCTGATGGGCTTACGGACTTTGGGCCGTCGAGCGCACAAACCCGATCCCAACCAGAATCTGACCGAGCGCATGCGGCAAGCGGGATTCATGGAAGTAGCCCGGAGAGAAAACGAGGAGATCGTCATCGGGGTGGTGGGTCGCTTCTGGCAGCCGCGCAGCGGGGTCATTCAAGACCTTTCGCCTAAGGAAATTCTGGATTTCCAGACGGAGGGGTATGCCAAGGCGCTGTGGAATTTTCACCTCGTTCGAAATGCTTCTAACCAGACTACGCTTTCCACTGAAACTCGTGTTCTGGTCTTCGGCTCCTCCAGTCGGCGCAAGTTCCTGCTTTACTGGAGCGTAGTAGGGCCGTTTTCCGGATGGATTCGCAAAGAGATGCTGCGCCTCATCCGCGTCCAAGCCGAGGGTTCGGGGACCTAATCTGGGTTAGCGAAACGCAGCCCGCAGCGCATCTATTGTCTTAGCGGCATTTTCAGTCGCGGTCAAAAGCTTGCTCTTGTCCCTGCTGTTTTGCAGAACCTGCGCTGCTTTTTGTAACTGTTTACTGGAGCTGGAAGCCATCCCTAACAATGCTTCCAATTCCTTGAGGTCATCGAGAGCGACAGCGCTGGGACCGTTCCAGTCGCCGAGAGATCCCAGGTAGCCCTGCAATTCCTGAAGGTGAAGATCATATTCTTTGAGCGCCTCTTCCCGGCTCTGCCTGGTTTTCGATAGCTGAAACCGTCGCTCGGCATGTTTGCTCAAGACATTGTGCCCTTGCTTCAGGTGTCCAATAGCTTCTTTTAGTTTAAGGCGCAGGTTTTCGCCATGGATGTAAGTATTGATTCGGTCCAGCAGTTCTTTCTTTCTCTTTGCGTTGGCAATATCGCTCTTTACAGCCTGCCCAAGAATCCCCTCGTATTCTTTCTCCAGACCCTGAATTGCCCGCAACGCAACCTCGAGCCACTTTCGGTAGTGTTCACTGTCATCAGCAGCAATTTTGTTTGCCTCAGTGATGAGTCTGTCGATTTCTTCCATTGCCTTCACGACTACCGCTGACAACGCAGATGCCGATGCAGGTTCCATAAGCCACCCCGCTGATATTGTATTGCAGAGGCGGCGCCTGGGCTGGCGGCCGGTCGGCGCCAAAATGCTACTATCGTAACCATGCGCATTCTCTTCATCGGCGACATCTTCGGACGCCCCGGCCGCACCATTGTGCGCGATGAACTTCCTGCGCTGGTCAGCAAGCACAAGATCGACCTGGTGCTGGCCAACGGAGAAAACGCCGCCGCCGGCTTTGGCATTACTCCGCCGCTGGTGGATGAGTTACTGGGCCTGGGCATCGAGGTGTTGACCACCGGCAATCACATCTGGGATAAAAAAGAGATCATCGAGTTCTTCGAGCGTGCCACCGAAAATCAGAATGGCATCGCCCGCCGCGTGCTGCGGCCTGCCAACTATCCTGCAGGAACCCCCGGCTTCGGCGTCTTTGAGGGCACCTCCCGCTCCGGGCATGAGTTCGCCGTGATCAACCTTCAGGGGCGCGTGTTCATGGCCAACAATGATGACCCATTCCGTACCGCTGACGCGCTGCTGGAAAAAATCAAAGCCAAGATCATCTTTGTGGATATCCACGCGGAAGCTACCTCAGAGAAAATTGCCCTGGGCTGGTATCTGGATGGCCGGGTCACCGCTGTCATCGGCACGCATACGCATATCCCCACCGCCGATGAGCGTGTGCTGCCTAAAGGCACCGCATATCAGACCGATGTGGGAATGACCGGCCCGTACGACAGCGTGATCGGCGTGGATAAAGAACAGATCCTGCAACGCTTTCTGAAGAACATGCCTATCCGCTTTGAGCCCGCCACCGGGGACGTGCGCCTCGCAGCTGTGACCGTTGAGTGTGACCCCGCCACGGGACGCGCCGCCAGCATCGAAAGAATACTGGTGAAGCAGAGTTGACCGTGCCGGCACATCGTGATGGTTGGGTCCTTCCTGAAAACTCCGGCACGCAGCCGGAAAGAAAAGGGCTAAGCTTGCGCGATCTTCCTGCTGCACCCACCTACCTGTTCGATATCGACGGCACGCTGCTCAACAGCCGTGACGGCGTGCATTACAACTCATTCCGCAACGCGATCAAGCAAGTCTACGGCGTTGATACCAAGCTGGATAACATTCCCGTACACGGCAATACCGATGTGGGCATTATCCGCGCCATCCTCGAAAAGGCCGGGCGTGGCCACGAGCTTGAGGCCGAGCTACCGCGCGCTCTGGATATGATGCGCAACGAGGTGGAGAAAAATATCGCCGGCATCAACGCTGAGCTTTGCCCTTCCATCCGCGAGTTGATCGAAGAACTGCATGCGCAAGGAAAGATTCTGGGTGTGGCTTCGGGAAACCTGGAATCCATCGGCTGGGCCAAGATTACGGCCGTCGGCCTGCGTCCATTTTTCAGCCTGGGATCGTTTAGCGATACCCGCGAGCGGCGCGTGGATATCTTCCGCCACGGAATCGAGCAGGCACGCAAGCTTCTCAGCGAAAAGTTGGCTGAAAAGCACGAAACGGCCAATCCTGACGCCGTGGTATGCGTCGTCGGCGATACGCCTTCTGATATTCTCGCTGCCCGCGCCAACAACGCTCCCGTGGTCGCAGTCGCCACCGGAATCTACAGCTATGATGATCTACTCTCTCATCAGCCGGATTTGTGCCTGCACTGCTGCACTGATTTGTTTGCCGAATCGTCTGGTTAGGAACTGAACTGCTCTCCCCGGCATCTCAATTCACTGTACAATTTCTTCTCATGCGTTTTCCTGCTGTTTTCGTCTTATGCCTGGCTTTGGCCGCCCAGAGTCATGCCTCGGTGTCGAAACAGGACGCCCGGGCCGCTCGCGACGCCTTCAAGCGCGGCCTGAAGCTGCAACACCAAAAGCACGACGATGAAGCCTTTGCCAGCTTCCAGGAGGCGGCGCGCCTTAACCCGGAAAATAGGCAGTACATCACCGCTCGCGAGCTTATGCGGCAAAGGCTGGTCTCTGATCATTTGAAAAACGGCAATGCCGCGGTGCTCTCTACCGATGAACAGGCAAACAAGTCCGCGGCCAACCGCCGCGTGGAGGCGATGGCCGAGTTCCAGGCGGCGCTCAACCTCGATCCCAAAAACGACTACGCCCTGCAGCGGCTGGATGAACTCACCTCTGAAGTCATTCCGCTGTCGCCCACACTCGCTCGGTTATCGGAGCAGTCGCAGGAGGTGCGCCTGCGGCCCTCTCCCCAGCTCCGGGACATTCACTTTCGCGGCGACAGCCGGGCCATGATGACACAGGTTGCCGAACTCTACGGATTGGTCCCTATCTTCGACGAGAACTTCACTCCTCTCGCGGTCTCGCTGGAATTGCACCAGGCGTCATTTGAAAAAGCCCTCGCCGCGGCCACACCGCAGGCTAAGGTGATGTGGGCGGCGCTTTCGGATAAAGAGATTTTCTTCGCCAACGATACTCCCGATAACCGCCGGCAGTACGAGCACATGATTCTGCGCACTTTCTACGTCTCGAACGCCGGCACTCCGGAGGCCATGAACGAACTGGTGGCACTCTTGCGCACCATCTATGACATTCACTACATCGTCTCTGACCAGGCGCAATCGACCATCACCGTGCGCGCTCCGCGGCGCAGCCTTGACGCTGCCGCCGACTTCATCAGCAGCCTGAACCTGGCGCGTCCCCAGGTCATGATTGATGTGCAGGCCTACGAGGTGAACCAGACCGTGCTGCGCAACCTGGGCCTTAACGTGCCCACGCAGTTTCAAATGATCAATATCTCGAACGCGCTGCTTTCTTCCATTGCCAATCAACCAGACATCCAGGCGCAGATTCAGAAGATTATTCAAAACGGCGGGTTGACTCCGGAAAATCAGAACGCCATCAATGCCCTGCTGGCGCAACTTGAAGCGCAGAAGAATTCGCAGATTTCCCAGCTTCTGAAGCAGCCCTTTGCCCTCTTCGGCGGAGGTTTGACGCGCTTCGCCGTGGTCATTCCACCGGTAAGCGCCAACTTCAGCTTCAATCAATCCTCGGTGGTGAACCTGGAGCACCTGATGTTACGCGCCTCTCAGGGCCAGACCGCCACCATGCGCATCGGTGACCGTTTCCCCATTCAGAACGCTGTTTATTCGCCTATTGTCGCCAATCCGTTGCTGAACCTGCCCGGCTCCTCGGTTTCAACTTTTCCATCGTTTACCTACGAAGACCTGGGAATCACGCTGAAGGCCAAGCCGCTCATCCATATGCGCATGGTTCCTAATACGGATGCCGCAGATTCGGACCTCTCCAATCCGGCGGCTGCCGCCGCGCCGCGACGACATCTGCCCATGCGCGAGGAATCTGAGGTGACACTCGACCTCGATTTGAGCATCCGCACGCTCAGCGGAGAAAGCTTCAACAATGTACCCGTTATTTCCAACCACCAGTTCACGGGCACCGTCCGCTTGAAGGATGGCGAACCAGCCTTGGTCGTCGGGTCAATTTCACGCGACCAGCAGCGCAGCCTGAGCGGCCTGCCTTTCTTCAGCCGTATCTTCGGAAATCTCACCAGCGACACCAACAAAAACAATACCGAAAACGAGATTTTGGTGATCATTACCCCGCACATCGTGCGCGGCCCCGATCAACTGGAAAACCCCGAGCAGTGGCTGCCACCGGGTTCGCCATAGTTGCCCGAAACTTGGGACTAGAAACTGGAAACTGTCTTACTGTCCTTTCGGCCATGACCCTTCCTCATCTTGTCCGCTTCTGTCGGCCAGCGTCTAATAGCTCTCTCCCCTTCGTCGGTAGTTTTCCATGTACAAATCCGTCTCAAGAAACCTGGCTCTGGTTGTGCGGGCGCTTGTGCTGCTTGCCTCGTGCTTGCCATTCATCATGGCATCCCTATCGGCGGCCCAGGTAGCCGTCAATGTGGACGCCACCGCGAACCCGCACCCCATCAGTCCCCTGGTCTATGGCGTGGCTTTCGGCAGTGCGGCGCAACTAAGCGATTTGAATGCTCCCGCAAACCGATGGGGAGGCAATTCCACCACGCGTTACAACTGGCAGGTCAATAGCTCCAACCGCGCGTCAGATTATTTCTTTGAGAGTATCGGCAGCGGCACGCCTGGCCAGGACGCCGATCAATTCATTAACGATGCCAAGAGTAGCAGCGCGCAACCCATGATGACGATCCCGATTATTGATTGGTTGGCCAAAGCCGGCCCGGGCCATCCTTATCCGTGCAGCTTCCCTAAGACGGTATACCCTTCGCAGCAGTCCTTTGATCCTTTTGATTCCAACTGCGGTAACGGTGTGCTGCCCAATGGAAGCGACATCACGGGCGCTGATCCCAACATCGCCAACGTGCCCAACAGCACCACCATACAAACGCAATGGGTACAGCACCTGGTAGGCAAATGGGGAGCGGCCAATCAGGGCGGCTTGCAGTACTACCTTCTCGATAACGAGCACACCATCTGGTACGGAACGCACCGTGACGTGCATCCTAATGGACCCGGCATGGATGAGCTCTTCCAGAAGATGCGCGACTATTCTCTGGCCATCAAGTCAGTGGATTCCAACGCCGTAGTGGTCGGACCGGAAGAGTGGGGATGGGACGGGTATTTTTACAGCGGCAAAGACCAGCAGCTCTTTGGTCAGAACAACTTCAGCACTCCCGACAAAGTAGCCCATAACAATGCGTTCTACATTCCCTGGCTGCTCGACCAGTTCCATCAATATGAAACGGCGAACGGCAAGCGCCTGCTTGATGTCCTCAGCGTCCACTATTATCCGCAGGGCGACTTGAGCGGACATCAGGAATTCAGCAACGACGACTCGGCCACAACTCAGGCCCTGCGCAATCAATCCACGCGC
>QIAW01000154.1:20272-24885 GCA_003225655.1 Acidobacteriota bacterium | reverse complement strand
AAGATATTTCTTTGGAACAATTGCGCCAGGCTGAGGGCTACCACTGGAGCTCATGGGACGCTGAAGACGTCGCCACCAGCGCCTTCAAGGTATTTCTTCCCACCGCGTTCGATCCAGGACTAGCTCCCCCAGGCGGGCAGATTGTCATCGTGCAGAAGTTGACGGATATCAACTATGAAGCGATTCAGGATTGGCCGTCACACAAGAAGAAAGTGGAAGATTACATCCTGAGCTCTTTAGAACGCAAGCTGCCCGGCTTCCGCGACAAGATCGTGGTAAAGTTGAGCGCCTCGGCGCAAACATCCTATTGCTACACTCTCAATCACCATGGAGCCATGCTGGGTTGGGAGATGGCTCCCGACCAGCTTGGAGACGAGCGACCCAGCGTCGAGAGTCCGTTGAAGCGCCTTTACTTCACAGGTCATTGGACCCGGCCGGGCGGAGGCATCACCCCGGTAATGATTTCGGCTATGCAAGCTGCGCAATTGATTACCGGAACGCCGGCGACCCGCGCCTCTCTACCCACGGAACTGGCCAACGCTGGAACTGCCGCTGAGGCGCCGGTATGACTCACGCACAAAACCAAACGGTGACTACGCTCGCCGAGAGATTGCAGTCGCTCTGCACACCGGAAGATGAGAGGCGACATGCAGCAAGGACAACGATATTTGCCGGCAATAACAATTCCCTGGCAACGAGTTTGCTGAATAGGCTTCGCCAGTCGTCAACAGCAGGCGAGTGGCATCTTGCGGATATCAAGGATTTCTGCAGCCTCGTTGCAAGCGGCGATCCAGAGCAGCGCTATGTCTATATTCCGTCCTTGTCTGTTGGCGATGGCATGGCGCCCGACCTCTCTGAGGCCAAATGGTTATTTGAGCAGGCTGGAAAAATGAGAGGGGGAAAGTTCATCCTCATTTCCAGCGCTCTCATCTACGGGATAGGCGCGGGTAGGCAGGCTCTGGTCAGTGAAGACTATTCCGCTGCGCGCAATCACAGGTACGTTGTTGGCACGCAGTGGAGAGCCTTGGAAGCATTGGCCCACGATTCTCTCGACAAGAACGCGCAGCTTACGGTTCTGCGTCCGGTAACGGTCGTTCCCTCACCTGGGTGGCTCAGTCAGCGCTTACTGCACAAATTTGTGCTTACGCTTCCCGGACACGATCCCACACTGCAACTTCTCAGCATTTCCGATCTTGCAGAGGCCGTTCGCAGCGCCATCGAGCAGAACAGGCCCGGCGTATTCAATGTGGCTCCCGACGGTGTGGTTCCTCTTCACGCCGCTATTGCTCTGCTACGCGGCAGGCGTATTCCCCTCCCACGCACGCTGCAGCGTGTGGTGAGGCGTGGAGAAGACCTCGAGTACTTGCGCTATTCGTGGACGGTTTCGAACAGGAAAATAAAACGAGAGCTGGGCTTTGCTCCTCGCAAATCAAGCGCCGCGGCACTGATGGAAGCACGCGATAAAAACCATTTTCTCGCCACGCCAGAGCCGGAATTCGATGAGTTTGGGATGGATAGGGAGTACATTAATTTCTACAGCAAAACCCTCTTCAAATTTCTGCATGATTACTACTGGCGCATCGAGGCCAAGGGATTGGAACACGTTCCACGTGAAGGCCGAGGTGTCCTGGCAGGCATGCATCGCGGCTTCATGCCCTTTGATGGCGTCATGGCCCTGCATCTGATAGCCAGAGAAGTCGGGAGGTTGCCGCGGTTCCTCACGCATCCCTCGCTGTTAAAGTTCCCTTTTCTGGCTAATTTTATGGCCAAGCTGGGCGGGGTACCCGCCTGGCAGCAGACTGCCGATTTTATTCTTGAGCGCGATGAGCTACTGGGGATTTTTCCCGAAGGCATTGAGGGGGCATTTACTGCCTATCGTGACGCCTACCAATTGCAGGAATTCGGACGCGATGCCTTTGTGAAGATGGCCTTGCGCAACCGCGCACCGATTGTGCCGTTTGTCACCGTCGGGAGTGCTGAGATATTTCCCATTTTCGGAAGACTCAAATGGCGCTTCTGGACACGCTACACCGAATGGCCCTATTTCCCCATCACCGCTACGTTTCCCTTATTGCCTCTGCCTCTGCCCTCCAAGTGGCACACGCAATTTTTGCCTCCGATTCACATCGAGCAGCAATATCCGCCAGAGGCTGCGCAAGATAGAAACGTGGTCAAGGCAATCAGTCTGGAAGTGCGGCGGCAGATGCAGCAGGCGGTGGATGAAATGCTGCAGCGCCGCCGCTCCATCTTCTTTGGATCCATCTTTAAACCGGAGGTGGAGTGTCTGTGAAAACAACTGCACCGCCGGGACTCGCGAAAAACGATGTGACAACAGCGGTGGGCATTGTGCCGGCGAGAGAACAAAATGCCGAAGCTGCTTCTGGTACCGACTTTGCCCCAGGAATCGACGCTGCCTTCCCGCAGGAATTCGCCGAACGCGACTGTGCTCTCGAATGCGTCCAAGGTGAGGTCCCCGATTTCGTTCGCGGAAGGTACTATTTGAACGGTCCTGCCCGCTTTGGCAGAGACGGCTTATCCTATCGGCACTGGCTCGACGGCGATGGCATGATTTGTTCCCTGCATTTCCATGAAAATGGGGTCCATCTCAAGAGCCGTTACATTCGTAGCACAAAATTCCTGCGTGAACATGACGCCAAGCGGCCCTTGTTTCGCGCCTTTGGCACCACATTTGAAGATAGCCAACTCAATCGCATAAAGAATGGGCTGGAATCCCCGGTTAACATCAGCATCTACGCCCTAGGTGACCGTCTATTGGCATTGGGCGAGCAGGGCCTGCCCTGGGAGCTTGATCCAGAGACGCTGGAAACACGAGGTGCGTTCACTTTTAACGGACGCCTGAATGAGGCCAGCCCGTTTGCGGCGCATCCTAAGTTTGACGCGCGATCGGGAGAGATGTTCAATTTCGGCGTGTTCTTTTCTTCCCAGGCTCCGCGCCTGTACCTCTATTGCTTTGGCCCGGAAGGTCTGCGGTATCGAAAAGCAACTGTTCTGGAGTATTCCTGCTCGGTTCACGACTTCAGCCTCAGCCCCCGTCATGCGATCTTCTACTTAAGTCCCTATCTGCTCGATGTTGATGCTCTCGTGCAGAAGCGGCGCACCGTGATGGAGTCCCTGGATTGGCAACCTGAACGCGGAAGCCGATTGCTGATTCTGGCACGCAGCAGCGGCGAACCGGTAGCCTCGCTTCCGATCGGCAACCGTTATTGCCTGCACCTGATCAACTCCTTCGAGCAGAATGATCGTCTGTTTGTAGACGTGGTGGAATTCGACCAGCCGCTTTACAGCGAGTACCAGCCCATTCCTAACCTCTTCCAGAATGTCGCGCGGGGAGGGCCCGTGCGCTTCACCATTGACCTGACCAGGAAAGAGCTCGTCGATCGGCGCAGGATTTCATATTCCTCCGCGCCGGATTTTCCCGCGATTGATCCTCAGCAGGTTATGCAATCCTATGAAGAGTTTTGGATGCTAGGCATCTCTGCGACCGGCAATCGCGGGCGCAAATTCTTTGACCAACTGGTGCACGCAAACTGGAACGAATCCGCGTCTAGTGACATATATCAGTCACCCCCAATGCGTTATTTGGGAGGAGAGCCGGTTTTCATTGGCGCCCCTGGGTCAAGAGATGGCGTGGTCATCTGCCAGGAATTTGATGCGGATCATGGGCAAAGCTTCTTCCTGCTCTTCGACGCGCGCAACGTTCGCCGCGGCCCGATTGCCCGGCTCGCCTGCGGCCAGATGGTTCACTTTGGGTTCCACGCGGCATTTCAGAGAAGAGAAAGAAACGCAGGATAAAGAATGGACACCATGGTAAAAGACGCTTTCTTGTTTACGCATTCCTATCCATGTATTCGCGTAGGAGCCAATTCATGACAGGGCCACAACTGCGAAGTTACGATGTGGTCATCGTCGGGGCCGGTCTCGCCGGTCTCTGCCTGGCGCGGCAGCTCCTAATGAATTCGCAGAAAAAGATTCTGCTGCTGGAGAAGCAGTCCGCGCTTCCCTCCCCGCGGCAAAAAGTCGGCGAGGCCACTGTGCAATTGAGCGGCTATTATCTTTCCAAAGTGCTGGATCTCGAAGAGCACCTGCTTCGCGAGCATTTTTTGAAATACAACCTCCGCTTTTACTGGAAAACGCCCGGACGCGAGAACGACGCATATGAGGATTACAGCCAGTCCTACATACGGAACGTGTCGAACATCGCGACTTACCAACTCGATCGGAACAAACTGGAAGGAGAGATTCTCCGGCTGAACCTGGAAAATCCAAACTTTCGTTTTCAACCAGGCATCACGAATCTTGATATAACTCTGTCTACCTGCGGCAAACCCCATCAAGTGAAGTTTGACGCGCAGAACCAGAAGACAGAGATCGAAGCCAACTGGGTTGTGGATACGACCGGCCGGGCAAAGTTCCTGGCACGCCGCCTGCAGTTGACCAAACAGAGTCCGATTCGCCACGGGGCAACATTTTTTTGGGTCGAAGGATTGTTCAACATCGAGAAGTTAACCGGGCTCTCTCACCTGGAAAGCCTTGCCCACAAAAATCGCGCGATGACAGGACACTTTCCCGTGTGGCTGGCGACCAATCACTTC
>QIAW01000154.1:0-20179 GCA_003225655.1 Acidobacteriota bacterium | reverse complement strand
GAATGGGTTTGCCGGCAATTTCCCCTGCTGGCGCGCGATTTACCCAAACGCAAGATCATTGACCAAGGGATGTTTCGGGAATTTTCACATGACTGCCGCCAGACCATCAGCGCTGAGCGCTGGGCTCTCTCTGGTGAGGCGGGTCGATTTACCGATCCGCTTTATAGCCCGGGCGGCGACCTGATTACGCTGTATAACACGCTCATCACCGACGCCGTTCTTACCGATGATCCCAGCTCGCTCGCCGTGAAGGCGCGGCTTTACGAGCGGCTTATGTGGGCCTTTTATGAGGCCTACGTCCCCAGCTTCACGGTCGGATACCAGGTGCTTGGCGATCAGGAATGTTTTGCCATGAAGTACAGTTGGGAGTTGACTGTCTATTTTACTTTCTATGTTTTCCCGTATATCAACCAGGTGTTTACCAATCCCAGCTTCGTCGTTCCCTACCTGAACTTGTTTGCGAAGTTGGGGGTGTTGAATCGCAATCTGCAGGCATTCATCGCCGGCTATTATCAATGGAAGAAAGGCAGGCAGCTCCGCGAATACGAACCCAAGTTCTTCGATTTCATGTGCTTTGAGCCGCTGATGAAAGCGGAAAAGCTCTTCTATCAGGTTGGGCTTTCCGCTTCTGAGACCATCGACACGATTAACCAGAACATGGCCAATGTCGAAAGGCTCGCCCGCTTTATTGCCGCTTATATTTATTCCCTGGTCGTTGATAATCACGGCCTGCTCATGAGTAAAGAGTTCGTCGATAGCCTCGACCTCGAAACTCTCAGCTTTGATCCGGCGGCTATGCGCCAGCAATGCTCCGGCTTCGCAATGGCGAGCGCGAAAGAAATGCATCTGGCCGAAACCGCGGCGGACTTCATCATGCAATTCAGGTCTTCCAGAACCGATAGTTCAGATGAAGGGCAGGGGCAAGAAGTTCAAGCGGCCGCGGCTTCCCGAGCTGGCGGCGCACAATAATCTTGGGCGCTATTGCGTGGGGCCATTGGGCAGATCAATCCAGGCGGCTTCAGTTCGCTATGGATAATTCTTCTGTCTTTTCCGCTTCGAACATCAGCGATTTCGCAGGGTTCGCGTATGCCAGTGAACGGCGTAACAGTGGCGCGGCCATGTAGGTGGTCACCAGCGCCATCACCACGAACATGAAAAATACGCTCTTGGGAACGACACCCAGGTCATAACCAATATTCAGGACAATCAATTCCATCAGCCCGCGGGTGTTCATCAGGACCCCCATGGAAAACGAATCGTTCCATGACAACCCACTGATGCGGCCGGCGATCACGGAGGGCACGGCCTTGGCGACGATGGCGACCACGATCACCAGCAGGCACAGCTTCCAAATCACAGGCCCGCCCATGGAGCCGACGTCGGTACGCAAGCCGGTATACATGAAGAAAATAGGCACAAAGAAAGCACGGACAAAACCTTCTAACCGCAAGGAAACCAGACGGCGGAACTCATGCTCATCAAACAGGATTGCTCCCATAGTGAATCCGCCAAAGATGGAGAATATGCCGATCCAACTGGTCACGAGCGAGGAAGCAAAAACCAGTGCCAGCACAATGGCCAGAGTAGCAATGGAAACCTGCTGGCGCTCTCTCTGCAAAACATAGCGGACCCATCGCTTGGCCAAGGGGCGGACCACCAACACCATCATCGCCCCAAAGCCCAGCACTTCCAGAAGCATTCGCGCCGCCAGCCAGGGCTGGGAGGTCGAACGCACAACCGCGCTGACGGTAGCAAGCACGATCCAGCCAACCACGTCCATCAGGGCAGCGCTGGTGATCGCGATCACACCAAACTCAGTGCGATTGAGATTGAAATCAATCAGGATAATACCCAAAATGGGAAGTGCTGTAATGGAGAGGGCGGTGGCAACAAACAGAGAAAAGCCGAGGAACGATATTCCCTGGGCCACAAAGGGAAAAAGGAGCCTGGCCAGAAACAATCCGAGAGCGAACGGAACAGCCATGGCGGAGACTGCCACCAGCAGTGCTTTGCGTCCGTGCGTGCGCAGGTGGTGAAACTCGAAATCCATGCCAAGCAGGAACAGTAGAAGAACCAGCCCCACCTGACTGAACATGGTAAAGACCAAAGACACAGAAGGATTGAAGATGTGCTGGAAAAGATGAGGAAAGAATCTTCCAAAAAGAGACGGACCCAGAATGAGGCCGGCACCCATCTCTCCGCAGACACCCGGCTGTCCTAGCTTCTTAAAGAACGCGGCAAAGATCCTGGCGGTGACAATGATGAACGTCAACTGCAAGATCACCGAGATTAAGGTTTGTTCCATTAGCTCCTATTCGAGAACCTGAACGCCCTGGCGCGGCGTAGAAGATTTTGTCTCTTGCTCTGCGCTCCAAGCGTTTGGCACAAGGCAGACCTTTCCCTATTATTATTGACACCTTGCACGGGAAATTTTGCGGTCAAAGCTTATCTAATCTGAAGCTTCCGCGGATTCCGATAAGGTTGTGCAGCGTCCCTAAATTGCAAATCCTGTCCTCGGCCGATGTTTGGTATCGAGGACTTCTTTTTTGAATTCAGTTTTTTGAATTTAAAGACGCAGCGGTATACACTCGTTGCGCCTGCGTCACAGTAACGGCGGGCGATGAAGTAGTTTCATATCGGGAATTTCCTGAAATTGAACCTTAGGCGATGCGATGCCTTTTAACCATGGAAGGTATCGGCAGGTGTGTTTAAAGCGAAACAACAGCCTGCCTTGCGAGGACCCATGATCGATCCGAAACTTGCTATCCGCATGAAGAAGGCCTGGGCGGCCTTGACACCAGAACAGCGGGCCAAAGTTGAGCCCCATCTGCAAATTGCCGACGCGCACCTGCAAGCGGTCCTGAGCGCACCGGCCGCGCCCCCGCTGCCGGTCTCCCGGCGCGAGCTGCTGTACGCCAAGTCCGCGCTCGAAGATAAGGCCGAAATCTATGTCGCGAGCGCTAAGCTCGCCCTGACGCAAAGCGCGACCCTCGGCTGCCAGGTTCCTGTGGATCCGTCAGGCAACATACTGGGATTCGGCACATTCCAGTTGCTGGATCCTGGATGGCTTGAAGCAGGAGTTCTCTGGCTGGAGTATCTCGTAGGGCAAAACAGGTTCCCCTTTGGGGCCGCGGCTCCCGCGCGCATTCCAATTCCTGACAAGCTGACCATCGTGCTTGCCGGCGACTTTGGCACCGGCGATTGGGGATCGGCGGCCAATCCGGCGGCCAGCACGAAAATCCGAAATAAGATTGCAGCGCTCATTCCGGGAATAACCATCCACCTTGGCGATGTGTACTACGCCGGGACCGGCAGCAGTGAGTTGGGAAATTTTGTGTCGCTTTGGCCCAAAGGCAGCTTGGGATCATTGGCTCTCAATTCGAACCATGAGATGTACACGGGCGGCATTCCTTACTTCCAGGAAGCGCTTGGCGGCGGCGAATTCAAGTTGCAGGGCGGCCGCAGTCTCTTTGCCCTGGAGAATTCACAGTGGATCATCGTGGGACTCGATAGTGCTTATTTTTCTGATCCCTACAGTCTGTTCATGAATGGGGCATTGAGCGATGGCCAGAACAATATTCAAACCCAGTTTCTGCGCGATTGCGCCAACTCTGGAAAGAAGATACTGGTGATCACCCACCACAATGGATTGCTGGAAGACGGGACCAGCCAATCTCCCTTGTGGGCGCAGGTGGCATCGGCATTTCCCGCTGCAAAGCCGCCCGCGCTTTGGTATTGGGGACATGCACACGCGGGTGTGGTTTACAAAACGCAGGCAAGCGACGGCATTGCCTGCCGCTGCATCGGGCACGGCGCCCTGCCCTGGGGACGCGCTTCCAGCCTGGCCAACAGCAACGCTGTCAGTTGGTTTGAGAGCCGAAGCGCAAACGATCCTGACGACCCTCAGCGCGTCCTGAATGGCTATGCCGTGCTCGCCTTTGACGGAGCCAACGTGACCGAAACGCTGTATGACGAAAATGGGAACGTGGCGTGGCGCCAGCCATAGTTGCGGTTCGCATACGTATCTACCTGCCCGGCAGAGTTCCCATGTCTTGCAGCGCACCTCGCATGAAGCCCAGGGATTCGGCCATCCCCGGGAGCGGGTCTTTTGATTCTGCTTCGTACTCCAGTTGCAGCTCCCCGCTGTACGCCGAGCGCAACAACTCCCGCAAAAGCGGGATGATCGGCAGCGCGCCTCTCCCCACCGGCACATTTTTGGCATCCCTGTACAGCCGATCGCGGGTTTTTTTCACGTCGTCGACCAGGTCTTCATGCATGCGGAATGTGTGGCCTATATCCATGCATAGGCCGATCCGGCGATTGAGCCCTTTCACCGCGTCGTACACCTCGAGTGGCGAAGGAAAGAGCTTGTCCTTGGGACCGTGATTGTGGATAGCCACTTTCAACTCGTAACTCCGTATGACTTTGTCGAGCAAGGGCAGCATCTCGCGGCTGACTCCTACCACCGCAATGGATGCTCCGAGATCCCGGACATAATCGAAAGCCTGGCGCATCTGGGCGTCATCATTCTTCAAGTAGATGACGCCACAACTGGTAATCGACAGTCCCAAGTCTTCAGCTTGCTGCCGGACTCGCTGTCGTTGCTCAGGGGTCGAGTTCAGAGGAAGATGGACGTCTTTCAATGACAAGAAGCGCACGCCGAGACGCTGCATGTCCTGCAATGTTTCGGTGAGCGGAAACCCTCGCAGCGAATAGGAAGCGATACCTACGCGCAAGCCGTGGAACTGTTGATCACTGCTTGTCAGGGCAGCCGCGGACAAAGGCTCCCATGGACCGATTGCAGTACAAGCAGCACTCAATGCGGCCGCTTTCAGGAGACACCGACGGGTTAAGACCATGAACTCCTCCGCAGATGCACGAGATCATGCGCGCAAGCGTACGGGAGTATACACTATGCGGCTTGCAGACATGATTCCAGCGCAAAAGCGGCAACTACGGCGATTGTTGCGCGCTTTGCCATCAATAGTCCTGGTCAGCAAGCTTGAAAGCTTCTGCAAAGACAGCCGTGTGCGAGAGCATCTCCGGCGGCGGCACCTCAGGCTCCCACTGATAGGTGGGAATAATCTGTTTGATTTTGGCGCGAATCAGGTTGGGGTTCTTATCATAGGCAAGCACCTGCAGCTCGCGCAGACGGCAGCTCAGCACCGGCCATGCCGGCAGACTATCCTGCGCCCGCATAACTTCAGCCAGCGGCGTGGGCAGGCGCACTTCCGAGTCGTAAAACAACTCTTCGTACAGTTTTTCGCCGGGGCGCATCCCGCTGTAAACAATCTCGATCTCGCTCTCTTCCTTGCCTGACATCCGGATCAACGTCTTGGCCAAGTCCAGGATACGGACAGGCCTGCCCATCTTGAGCACTAAAATATCGCCGTGCTCCCCTACCGTGAATGCCTGCAATACCAGCGACACTGCCTCTGGAATCGTAATGAAGTACCGGGTCATCTCGGGATGCGTAACGGTGATGCAACGCCGGGTGCGAATCTGCTCCTGAAAGACAGGTATGACGCTGCCTTGCGAGCCCAACACGTTCCCAAAACGGACCGCGAGGCAGCGCATCCGCGCTGGCTCGCGCGCGCTGATCATCATCTCGCCCAGCCGTTTCGTGCAACCCATCACGCTGCTGGGCTTGACCGCTTTGTCCGTTGAGATAAGCAGAAAATCTTCGCATTGCGCTTGCTCGGCTGCTTCTACGAGATCGAGCAGGCCAAAGACGTTGTTCTTGAGGCCTTCATACAGGTTGTCTTCCGTGATGGGAACATGCTTGTAGGCGGCGGCGTGGAATATCACGCACACGTTGTGCTCCAGCAAGAGCTGCCGCATGCGCTCCGTGTCGGTAATGTCCGTAACCGAATAGATAATCTCCACTTTGGAGTTGATCAAGACATGCTGCTGCAGATTGAAGAGAGGCGTCTCCGCCTGGTCCACGCAGATCAGCTTCATCGGCCCGCAGCGAACGATCTGCCTGCACAGCTCGGAACCGATGGAGCCCGCGGCTCCCGTCACCATGACGACCCGGCCGATTAACATGGTCTGCACGTCTTCTGTCTGTGGGTTTGCCAGTTCGCGGCCGAGCAGATCTTCCAGATTGACGTTGCGCAGCTCCGAGAGGCTCACTCTGCCGTCGGTGAGCTCCATCAAACCAGGCAGCGTCCGGAATGGCACTCCCGCCTGCTGGCAGAAATCGGTAATCCGCAGCAGTTCAACCCCTGTTGCCGAAGGGATGGCGATTAGGATTTCGCCAATGCACAACGCGCGCGCCAAGCGAGGTAACTGGTCAATGCTGCCGAGCACAGGGACGCCGCAGAGCTTCGCATCCAATTTTTGGGGATCGTCATCCACCAAACCGATGGCGATGTAGTTCGACTTTTCCAGCTCCCGAATCAACCGGGCGGCCGCTACACCCGCGCCCACGATCAACACCGGCAAGCGGACCAGACCACTATGTAGTCTTCTCGCGCGAAAGAACCTGCGCAGGCCCCGCCGAATGCCGGCAAGGGAGAGAAACGCCAGTATCCCCTCCAGCACATAAATCGAGTAAGGGATCCCCTGGATTCCTCCCACCCCACGCATCACTGCGAAGAATACCAGCGACCCGAAAAACGTGGCTTGCATCAGGCGACTTAGACCGCCAATTCCCGTGTAACGCCAATAGCCATGGCTCAATTTGTAGCAGTACAAAACCGCCAGCCGGACCGTCACCAGAATGGGCAGTGCGGAAAGCAGCAGGCGCGGATAGGGCAGCGTGAAATCAAAGCGCAGCAGCCACGCCATGAACAGAGCCGCGCAGATGGCGATCGAATGGGCGAGAAATATGATCCCCATGCACCACCGTGGCAGTACCTTTTTTGTTTGCATCGCCTTTATTGGATCGCCTTGCTCACTTGATCTGGAGCTGTTTTCATAGATCGCAGAATACAACGTTCATAGATAGCAAAATATAAATTCGAGAATCTTAACCGCTCGGATTGACGTTGGAAGACCGAGGATTATACACCGTCAACTGCCGCCGTGACTCCTGGCGCCGGCCGCCTGAAACATGACGTCTTCTGTGATTTCTCAGATGCTCGCCTCGTTGCAATGAGTTCGTGGAGTTGAAACCTGCTTGTGGAGAAGAGAGCAATTCCTTATCATTTATTACTCTCGAAACAAACGAGCAAACTCGTGACCAAGCGCAAAATTGCGGTAATCCCCGGCGATGGCATCGGCAAAGAGGTTGTGCCAGAGGGCCTGCGCGTACTCGACGCAGTGGCCACGAAATTCAATCTTGCCTTCGAATGGAAGCACTTTGATTGGAGCTGCGACTACTACATCAAAAACGGCGTCATGATGCCAGCCGACTGGAAGGAGCTGATTGGCCGGCATGACGCGATCTTCTTCGGCGCCGTGGGCTGGCCCGCGCTGGTCCCAGACCACATCTCGCTGTGGGGAATGCTGCTCAAAATCCGCCGCGAATTCGATCAATACGTGAACCTGCGCCCGGTGCGCCTTTTTCAGGGAGTGCCCTCGCCGCTGGCGAACCGTAAGCCGGGCGAGATTGACTTTTACGTTGTGCGGGAAAACACCGAGGGCGAATACTCCAGCATCGGTGGCCGAATTTTCCGCAAAGTACCCGGCGGTGCGAGTGGACAAATTTCATATCGATATCCTGACCGCTCATTTCGTTCAGCATCCAGACTGGTTTGACGTGGTTGTTGCATCCAACTTGTTCGGCGACATTCTTTCCGATCTCGGCCCAGCATGCACAGGCACGATTGGCATCGCGCCCTCGGCAAACTTGAACCCGGAGGGCGAGTTTCCATCACTATTTGAGCCGGTGCACGGCTCAGCCCCCGATATTTTCGGCAAAGGAATTGCCAACCCCATCGGCCAGATATGGTCAGGCGCGATGATGCTGGAACATTTGGGACATCCAGACGCGGCTGCCGCGGTCATGCGCGCCATTGAGATTGTTCTGGCCGAAGGCCCTCGCACGCCGGACATGGGCGGGAAGGCAACCACCATCGAGGTCGGGAAAGCCGTGGCTTCTTCCATTTGAAGCGACCATGAGAATCGTTGACCTGCGTGAAATCGTTGTCCCCATAAAATCAGAGATCCGCAATGCCTACGTAGATTTCAGCCAGATGACGGTCAGCGTAGTCGCGCTGATTACCGACGTCATCCGTGAGGGCAAACCCGTTGTTGGGTTCGGCTTCAATTCCAATGGACGCTACGCTCCCAGTGGGTTGCTGCGCGAGCGTTTTATCCCGCGTCTTAAGTCTGCACACCCCGGCAAGCTTCTCGACCAGAGCAGCGAGAACCTCGATCCGTTCCGGGTATGGGATGTCCTGATGACCAACGAGAAGCCGGGCGGCCACGGCGAACGCTCGGTGGCCGTGGGTGTGATTGACATGGCTGTCTGGGACGCGGTCGCCAAGATCGCGGGCGTGCCACTCTATCAGCTTCTGGCAAATCGCTTTCGCAAGGGCGAGGTTGACCGAAAAATATTCGTCTATGCGGCCGGCGGATACTACTATCCGGGCAAAGACGTTACAGCGCTGCAAGCCGAGATGCAGAGCTATCTCGACCAGGGTTACTCATCGGTCAAGATCAAGATTGGCGGAGTGCCGCTTGCCCAGGACCTCGAGAGAATTGAAGCAGTTCTCAAGCTGCTCACGCGCCCCAGCCAGCTTGCTGTGGATGCGAACGGACGATTTGATCTTGCCAAAGCAATCAAATACGCCCGCGCGCTCGCCCCCTATGGGCTGCTTTGGTACGAGGAGCCGGGTGATCCCCTCGACTATGCCCTGCAGGCGGAACTCTCTAAGATTTACGCGGGGCCGATGGCAACGGGAGAAAACCTTTTTTCAATGCAGGATGCGCGCAATCTGATTCGTTATGCGGGTATGCGGGCCGATCGTGACATCCTGCAGTTTGACTGCGCCTTGAGCTATGGATTGGTGGAGTATCTCCGGATTCTGGAGATGCTCAGAGAACACGGCTGGTCAGCCCGCCGCTGCATTCCGCACGGAGGGCACCAGATGTCGCTCAACATCGCCGCCGGATTAGGTTTGGGCGGCAACGAATCTTATCCCAGCGTTTTCAAGCCTTTTAATGGATTCGCGGACGGAGTTCCCATCCAAGACAGCTTTGTCACATTACCGGATCTTCCGGGAATCGGATTCGAAGCGAAGAACGAACTGTTCGCAATCATGAAAACGATGGTGGAATGAACTTACCACCAGCGCAGCAGCTTCCACCAGAGCATTCCCAGCCCCATCCATAGCGCCAGATTGACCAGCGAGACGATGAACCCGATTCTCCACCAGGTTCCCTGAGAAACGTAGCCGGTTCCGAAATAGACCGGCGCAGAGCCGGTTCCATAATGGGTCATGGCAGCATTGATATTTGAGAAGTATGCCAGCGAGAGAGCAGCGACCAGCGGATTGCTTCCACTGGCCAAAGCAGCGGCGAGAAATCCCGGATAGAGCGCCGTCACCTGCGCCGTCATGCTGGCAAAACCATAGTGGACGTAAAGGTATAAGGTGATCAGCACCATCAAGGCGGCGATCCACGGCCAGCCTTGTACATAATGGAATGCGCTCCTGGAGAGCACATTAACCACCCCGGCCTGCAGCAGACTATCGGCCATCATGATCAGCGCCCCAAACCAGATGAGGGCTTCCCAGGCGCGGCGCTCGCCGAGAAGATCATCCCAGGAGATGACCCCGGTCACAAGCAGAGCAGAGATTCCAGACAGCGCGGCCACCGCGTTGGGCATTCCGTGCCAGGGCGAAGTGACCCATCCCGCCATCACCAGCAACAGAATCACGACCAGCCGCCACTCTTTCGAGCTCATGGGGCCCATTTTTTTCAGCTCTGCACGGGCGTGCACACGAGCGTATTCGGTATTGCGTATGGCGGGTGGATGCAGACGATAAATCAACAAGGGCACAATCACCAGCGCCACTAGGCCCGGAACACTCGCGCCGATAGCCCACTTCAGCCAGGTGAGTTCAACGTGTGCGATTTGATGGGCAAAGTCGGCCATCAGCGGATTCGACGCCATGCCGGTCAGGAACATGGCGGAGGCAGTGTAGGTGGAATGGAAGCCCACCAGCATCAGGAAGGCGCCGAGTTCAACGGAGGGCGATCCGGGCTCTGATCCAAGCGCGCGCGCAATGCTGTGGACAACTGGACAGATAATGCCGCCTCCGCGAGCGGTATCGGAGGGAATAAACGGCGCCAGCACCAGGTCGGAAGCTGCTATCGAATAACTCAGCGTAAGTGAGCTGTGGCCAAAGCGGCGGATGAAACCATAGGCCACCCGCATTCCAAATCCGGTGATGGTCACTGCCCGGGAAAACAAAAAGGCGGTAAAGATCAGCCAGACCGTGGGATTGCTGTAGCCGGAAAAAATCTGGTTCGGTGCGATGGTCTTAGTCAACGCCAGAAGCGTGATCGCCACCATTGTGCTCACTCCCATTGGGACTGGCTGCACTACCAGAGCAACGATGGTTGCAATGAAGATGGCCAGCAGGTGACGTTGGGCGGGAGTAAACCCCGCCACTGGCAGTAAGTACAGCAACAGGCCCGGAACCAGCACAAGGACCCAACGTAACAGTTTGCTGGTGGAAGCATTCGCAGTCCGTATCTCGGTGGTCGCGGTCATCAATTTGGTGTGCCCATTACGGTGGACCGCCCGGTTTCTTGCAGACCACCAGGGTTGCGGCGTTTCCCAGGCCCGCAAATGATACCAAGCTGCATGGTTTCCAATTCAAAAAAGCAGTAGGGAAGACGCTGCAGTTTGTTGTGCTTCTACGCCCTCTCTCCCGACCAATCATTTTCAATAACTCACACGCGTTCCACAATCTTCAAAATGTTTCTCGAGAACATTTTGATGATCAGAAGGTAGCTGCAAGGCAAGGAAACGATATCACTCTGCTGATATCACTTGTTGGCAAGTATCGCGCTTGAATAGCACCCCCACCCCCCTTGCATGCAAGGGCCGGGGTTCCCGTGATCAGCGCGAAGCCGCGTCATTACTGGCGAAGAACGATGTCAGGCCGGCCCCTAGCTGGATACGCAAAGGGCCTCAGGGCAGCAAGCTTCAAGCGAACTCTCCGTGCTGCGCTAAGCTGCGCTTTGCTCAGAGTTGCTGCTACGCTGCCACATCCAAGGCAAGCCCGGCGTTCTGGAACACCAGGACAATGATGGCCCACAACCCATAAGGAGTCAGGATTTGATATCACATTACGGAAGCGGCAGAGCTGCCAAGATGAAAAGGCGGCGGCAAATAGGACCAATCCATTTGCCGCCGACAGGAGAAGAGCAGTGATTCACCCACTCGTTAGAACAGGAATTTCAACGCGAACTGAATTTGCCGCGGTGTGTAATTCGGGTTCATGCGATCAATTTGAGCGAATGCCAGGCCTGTCTGGCCAGCATTGTGCTGCGCCAGAGGCGGAACAAGGTTCGTTGTTGCAGTGACATTCTGGTCGTTAGGGTTTCAGGCCATGCAATAATGTGGGAACCGTTGATTTTATATTCCAGCTAGAAAGGTCAGCTTGCTCCTAAGTTCGACTCTGCTTTCATGCAGAACCGGCCCAGGGGCCCGCACATGAAGAAAATCAAAAAGAACAGCCTTGCAAATGGAGCAGTCTCGCTTCAAGAGTTGGCAGAGCATGTAGGCCTGACCAAAGGAACGGTATCGGCCGTTCTCAATGATTCACCCTCGGCCAGGACCATTCCCCAGCGCACCAAAGAGCGGATTTTCGCCGCGGCGCGGGAGCTGAACTACCGGCCCAATTTTTTTGCCCGCACTTTGCGCAGCGGGCGGACATTCACCATCGGCGTGATTACCGAGGAAATTGGCGACGCCTATGGAGGCATGGTCATCAGCGGCATCGAAGCCTTTCTCAGCCAGCACAAATATTTTTTCTTAACGGTGGCCCACCGCCACGATCCTCACTGGTTGCAGCAATATTTGGGTATTCTGCTGGCCCGGGGTGTGGAAGGTCTTATCACCGTAGACACCAACCTCAAGGAGACCTTACCCATACCTGCGGTTGCCGTCGCCGGACATCGCCGCGTGAAAGGAGTGACCAACATCATCCTGGACCATGCCCAAGCAGCACACCTGGCATTAAATCATCTGGTGGAGCTAGGACATCGCGACATTGCCTTTCTTCGTGGCCAATCCTTCAGCTCCGACTCGGAAGACCGCTGGCGTTCCATTTGCGATGTGGGACAGGAGCTAAAAATCAAAATTCGGCCGGCGCTTACCGCGCAGCTTGACTCGGGCGAACCATCTCCGCAGGTTGGGTATCGGCTGATCAAGGACTTGCTCTCGCGAGGACACAAATTTACCGCCCTGTTCGCCTATAACGATACTTCGGCTATCGGCGCTATCCGCGCCATTCGCGAGGCTGGGCTGCGCGTGCCCGAAGATATTTCCGTGGTAGGGTTTGATGATATCCGCGACGCCGCCTACCATCTTCCCAGCCTGACCACGGTCCGCCAACCTCTTCGCAAGATGGGAGAAATTGCGGCGCAAACGCTGGTGGAACGGATCGAAGGCCGCAAAGATTATCCTGACCAGATTGCTATCGAACCATCGCTGATTGTGCGCGAATCAACCACGAAGGCAACGCTTCATTCTGAATAGAGACCAGCTTCGTTGCGGTTGCGCTTCATGACCCTCCTGCATGCCAGAAAAACGCCTTCCGCCCTGGTATGTCTTCAGGCAATCAAGGCATCAGCCTTCCGGCAAACAGGTAGTGTTGCGCAGCGCAGATTTCGTTTGTAAACTTCCATGCTGTACAAAATCGATTTTCTAGGCAATAATCCACAGCGGTTCATCGAATGCTCTGCAGGCCAAACGGAGGGTTGCGTGGGCACAGCGGTCAACACAATCTCATTTACGGATGCGCAACCGGCCGGGAAAATCTCGTTCCGGGAAAAGATCGGGTATGGGCTGGGCGACACGGCCTCGAACTTTTACTGGCAGATGTTTCTGAATTTCCTCCTGTTTTTCTACACCGACGTCTTTGGCATCACTGCGGCGGCAGCGGGAACAATGTTTCTCGTCGTTCGAACCTGGGACACGGGGATTGACCCCTTCATGGGGGTGATGGCCGATCGTACGCACACGCGCTGGGGCCACTACCGCCCCTACCTGCTCTGGGGGGCGCTACCCTTAGCCTTCGTAGGCGTGCTCATGTTCACCACTCCGAATCTGAGCGCGCACGGCAAGCTCATTTACGCCTACGTTACCTACAGTCTCATCATGGTGGCTTACACCTTTATCAACATACCGTACTCGGCACTGATGGGGGTGATTTCATCCAACTCGCTGGAGCGCACCAGCGTCTCCAGCTACCGCTTTGTGCTCGCTTATGGCGGCCTGTTCATGGTGCAGGGGCTCACGCTTCCCATGGTGAAGTTCTTCGGTCACGGCAATGATCAAAGGGGATTTCAGATGGCCATGGTGGTTTATGGCATCCTGGCTGTTGCCCTCTTTCTGGTTACTTTCGCCGCCACTCGCGAACGCGTGCAACCGGCGCAGCAAAAAGCCAGCGCCATCCAAGACGACCTTCGAGACCTGATGCGGAACGTACCCTGGATCATGGTCTGCTTCATTGGTCTGTTTGCCGTTTGTTATATCTCCCTTCGCTTTGGCGCGATCCTTTACTACTTTAAGTACTACGTTGGCAGTTATCACTTCGAGCACCAGATCGCGGGCCGCTCCTTCAACTACAGTTTCGACAGCGGAAGCATGGCTTCCCTCTTCATGGCCCTGGGGACGGTAGGCGTCATCGTGGGTGCGGCCATGGCCCGTCCGCTAGCGCAGCTATTGGGCGGCAAGCGGCGTGCTTACATTCTCCTCATGACCGCCGCGAGTGTTCTCACCGCCCTGTTTTATTTCATTCCCCGCGAGCAGATCATCCTGATCTTTGTAGTCCATTTGCTGATTTCGACATTGTTCGCGCCCACCTCGCCCCTGCTTTGGGCTTTTTACGCAGACACGGCCGACCACTCGGAGTGGAAGACAGGCCGAAGAGCCACCGGATTAGTATTTTCGGCAGCATCATTCTCCCAAAAACTCGGCTGGACCATTGGCGGCGCCCTGGCTGGGTGGCTGCTGGCCTATTTCGGTTTCCACGCCAACGTAATCCAAACCAACCAGGTGCAAACCGGGATTCGCTTCATGATGAGCTTCATCCCCGCGGCCGCTGGTTTTCTCTCCGCAGCCGCAGTTCTGTTTTACAAGCTCGACGATTCCTTCATGGTGAAAATCGAACAGGAACTGAAACAGCGCAAAGGAGAGCAGCGTTGAGCTCTTTATCCGAAAGGGTGCAGTGCTGGCAGCCATCTTCCGCACACGACCAACGCATTGTGACGGACGGCGCGACCTTCGTCGCTGAGGCGAGTTTGAAACGGGATGAGAACCCGGCCGAAGGCGCCTACGTGGACCTTGATAACGAGCGTTTTTACCGCCTGGCGAATTACGATGCCATGCCGCCGTTTTTGATGAGCCTGGTCAGCGATTCCAATCATTGGCTGTTCATCTCGAGCAACGGGGGCTTGACTGCCGGACGCCGTGACCCGGACCACGCCCTTTTCCCCTACTGCACCGACGATCATATTCATGACTCGCAAGAGCAAACCGGCAGCAAGACGTTGATCATGGTCACGCGAGATGAAAAAAGTTTTCTTTGGGAGCCCTTCTCGCGAAGGTATGACAAGCTTTACCGGGTTTCGCGGAATTTGTACAAAAGCGTCTTCAGTAACAAGATCATCTTCGAGGAAATCAATCACGACCTGTCACTGGCCTTCTCGTATGCATGGTTTACCAGTGAACGTTTCGGCTTCATCCGGCGGGCGGTATTGACCAACCAGAGCGCCGAACCGGTTGTTCTGGAACTTTTAGACGGCATCCAGAATGTATTGCCTTACGGCATCACCCGCCGCTTCCAGATGGAGTACAGCACTCTCGCTGATGGATACAAGGTAAGCGAGCTTGAGGATGAAGCGGGTGTAGGTATCTTTCGACTCAGCTCCATCCCTATAGACAAGGCGGAGCCCAGCGAGGCACTCAGGGTTACTGCGATCTGGTCTGATGGATTGGAAGCGGCAAAAAGACTGCTCTCTTCAGCGCAGCTCAACTGCTTTCGGCAGAGGCACTGTCTGCGGGAGGAAACGGAAATCCGTGGAAGACGCGGAGCCTACCTCCTTAATGCTCAACTCACGGTTCCGGCGAACAGCGCAAAAGAATGGCACATCATCGCCGACGTAAACCAGGATTCAGCCGGCGTGGCGGCGACGCTCCACTTGCTCAGGACAAGCAAGGAGGCGCGACGAGAGCTCTACGAAGATATCGAACGCGGCACTCGAAATCTCGTTCGCATCGTCGCCAGCGCTGATGGTCTTCAGCTTACGGAAGATGAACCGAGCTCATGGCGTCATTTTTCGAATGCGCTCTTCAATGTGATGCGGGGTGGAGTGCCCGATGAAGGTTACCGGATCCATTGCTCCGACCTAAAGTCGTTCATAACCAGGGCCAACCGGGAGGTCGCACAACGGCAATCTGGCTTTCTTGATTCGCTGCCTGAAACTATTCTTCACAGCGAAATGCTGGCGCTTGCTCAAGAGCGGCAGGACCGCGATCTTGAAAGGCTCGCGCACGAGTATCTCCCACTGACTTTCAGCCGGCGCCACGGCGATCCCAGCCGCCCATGGAATATCTTTGCCATTGAAGTCAAAGACGAGCACGGGCGGAAGATGCTCAATTACCAGGGAAACTGGCGAGACATTTTCCAAAATTGGGAAGCTCTGGCGCTTTCGTTCCCGGGTTACCTGGAAAGCATGATCTTCAAGTTCCTCGATTCCTCGACCGCGGATGGCTACAACCCTTACCGAGTTACCCGCGACGGCTTCGAGTGGGAGGTGATTGATCCGCACGATGCGTGGTCCTACTTCGGCTATTGGGGCGACCACCAGGTGATCTATCTATTGAAATTTCTGGAGAAATCCGCAGGCTACCATCCGGAGGCCCTCCCCAACCTGCTCACGCGCCCTGTGTTCGCTTATGCAAACGTCCCCTACCGCATCAAGCCGTATGAAAGCCTGTTACAGAATCCGCGTAACACTATTGAATTCGACACCGCTCTTGACCGGAAAATCCAGAAAAGGGTGGCTGCACTGGGAGCTGACGGCAAGTCTTTGTTGCAAGAAAGCGGCTCGCTCAAACACGCAAATCTGACCGAGAAACTGCTTGTGCTCTTGTTGGCTAAGCTATCGAATTACATCCCCGAAGCCGGCATTTGGATGAACACGCAGCGGCCGGACTGGAATGATGCTAATAACGCCTTGGTTGGGTATGGCGTCTCCATGGTTACGCTTTATTATCTGCGCCGTTTCCTGGTGTTTTGCAGAAAACTTTTTGCAGCGGCGAAGACGCCTGCGATTGAAGTCTCGTGCGAAGTCGCGGTGTTGTTTCAACAGATCGTTGAGACTTTGCAGAAGTATCTGCCTTTGCTCCAAAGTCCTATGTCAGATCCGGACCGCAAGACTGTGTTAGACGAGCTAGGTAGAGCGGGCAGTGACTATCGCATCAGGATCTACGCTGGCGGTTTCTCTGGAAATCAGGCGAGCCTAGCTCTCACGGACCTTTGCATGTTCTGCGATATCGCGCTCGCGCACATTGACCATTCAATTCGCGCGAACCGCAGAGAAGATGGTCTCTATCACTCCTATAATTTGATGAAAGTGATTTGTGGCAGCCAGATCAGGATCCGCCGCCTCTACGAAATGCTGGAAGGCCAGGTTGCAGTGTTGAGTTCCGGGGCGCTTAGCGTTCAGGATTCAGTGACGCTGCTGGATTCGCTCAGGGAAAGCAGCCTCTACCGGCCCGACCAAAATAGTTACATCCTCTATCCTGACCGTAAGCTGCCCCGCTTCCTTGAGAAAAACAATATCCCAACCGCTGCATTCGAGAAATCAAAGCTGCTGGCTGAGCTGTTACAGCGTGGTGACCGGCGCATTGTGGTTCAGGATGTCAATGGAGCAGCCCACTTCAATGCCGCTTTCCGTAATGGCGATATGTTGCGAGAGGCCCTAACCGCTCTGAAGAACGAGGACCATTGCGATCTGATAGAGAAGGAAAGCCCGCTGGTGCTCGATTTGTACGAGCAACTGTTCGACCATGAATCCTTTACCGGCCGGTCTGGAACTTTCTACAAGTATGAAGGGTTGGGATGCATTTATTGGCACATGGTTTCCAAACTCCTCCTGGCGGTACAAGAGGTCTTAAAGGCAGCTATCCTGAACGAAGAAAGTGCGGCCATTATTAATCGCCTCAAATTTCATTACCAGGAAATACGCGAGGGGCTTGGTGTTCATAAATCGCCCGAGGTATATGGCGCTATTCCCACAGATCCGTATTCGCATACCCCCGGCTTCGCCGGAGCGCAGCAGCCGGGCATGACCGGGCAAGTCAAGGAAGATTTGATTTCGAGACTCAGCGAATTGGGGGCCGAGATTGAAAATGGACAATTACTATTTCGCCCTCAACTATTGGACCCCACCGAATTTCTGAACCGGGAAAGCAACTTTCATTTCTACGATTCCGAAGGCCTGCGGCAGAGCATGAAGCTGGAAAAGCAGACGCTGGCATTCACTATGTGCCAGGTACCGGTAGTCACTCATTGTTCCGGTCGAGCGCGAATTGAAATCACCCGCAGCGACGGGTCCCAAAAAACCCTCGATGGGCTCGGTCTCGACGTTGCAACAAGTTCCGCTATCTTCGAGCGGAACGGAGAGGTTCGCCGCCTGGACGTCTTCTTCGAGTTAAACAACGAATCAATGCCAGACTAATTAATCCACGGCGCCCCTGAATCCTTGGTTATGCCGACTTAGCTCTTGAGTGCTTTTGAAATATCTCTCCTACCCGACGGCGAGAACTACTCCATGCCTGCCGGGTAACCCGTTCTCAAATTGGGACTTTTGCTGTCATTTCTGCAGATATATAAATATTCTCTTGACATCGGCCCTCAGCCGTGGCTAAATATCGCGGTTTTGAAAAAGCCTCTAGAAAATCGATAATGTAGACCATCCAGGGGCCTTTGTCAGGCTTGACGGCAAGTGCGGGCGCTGATGCCCGGCACTTAACAAACTCAATGCTAGGAGATTGGCCATGAGATCAACTGTTTGTTCAAGATCGCAGCGCACGCTTCGATATGTCCTCTGCATTATTCTCTTATCGTCCTCATTATCGCTTTGCGCCCAGACGGTGCAAGTCGGTGCGGGAAGCTACACCACAGCGGTACCCGCTGGAGCAACCGCGCCTTCAAGCCAGATCTTCAACACTGTTCCCGGCCCCAAGCCCACGCACAGGTTCTGGACGGCAAAGAATTGGTACGCCGATAACATCATCAACGGCAGCGTCACCTTCGGTGGAGGCGGAGGCGGTCCCTTCGTCATGTTTCCGCAGCCGTTGGGAATGCAGACCACGCCCACGGGATTATTGCTGGGTTTTGACGCCACCATCACCAGCGGAGGCACATTCTTTTTCCAACCCTTCGAAGGCGATCTCAGGCTTGGCGTGGCCGGTCTGAATACCGGCAGCGTCAATGTGAGCGGCTATAGCGACTGGACCGTGGATTTCAATTTTGGACCGATGACCACGCGGGTCGGGCGCGGTATGCCGTTCGTCTATGTCACGACCAACGGCAGCAATCCCACAATCACGTTTGCCGGTCAGCCCACTGTATTTGCAAATAATGGCAATATCCTGGGCGTCAGCATAGCCAACAACAACTACGGTCTTTTTTGTCCCAGCGGCGGAAGCTGGAGCGGAATCGGCGGCACGGTACTCACCTGTAATCTCCCCAGCGGACACGATTATTTTTCCCTGGCACTCTTGCCCAATGCCGCTGCGCTGAGCACCTATTCGCAGTTTGCATTTTCCTTCCCGGCAAATACTCAAGTAGCTTGGAACTATAATCCGAGCACCAGCCAGGTAACCACCACCTACACAGTCACTACGCAAGCCAAAGAGGGCAGTCAGACAGGCTTTCTGATGGCCCTTTACCCGCACCAGTACACCGCGTTGCAGGGCAGCGCCATCAATACCAGCTTTACATATCCTTCAAGCCGGGGCACGCTCAAGGTTCTGCAGGGCACCGCATTTACCGCGACGGATGTCTTCCACGGCATCCTGCCCTTCCTGCCCAATACGGGAAATTTCAACAATGCTACTCTTACTTCGTTCGTCGATACGGTTGCTAACGAACCCAATCACTTTACGGTCAGCCAGAGCGGCGGCGGCGCTAACACCTACGACATAGGAAAAGATTTGGCCCGCATCGCGCACCTGCTTCCCATTGCCAGGGTTGCCGGCGACACTACCGCAGCCAATAATCTGCAGACCAGCCTGCAAAACGAGTTGCAGAATTGGTTCAACGGCGCCGCCAATCACCAAAACACCAATGTGTTCTACTACAACGGCAACTGGGGAACGCTTATCGGATATCCCGGCGCCTTTGGCAGCGACGTGGCATTGAACGATCACCACTTTCACTACGGATACTGGATCCATTCCGCAGCTATCGTTGGTCTGCTGAACCCCACTTGGATTCAATCGAATAACTGGGGCGGCATGGTTAACCTGCTCGGACGTGATATCGCTACCCCGGTGCGCAACGACGCCTTGTTTCCGTTTCTGCGCCACTTCGACGTCTATGGCGGACACTCCTGGGCCTCAGGCCAGGCTCCCTTCGGCGATGGACTCAACCAAGAGTCCAGCTCCGAAGCCATGAACGCCTGGACTGGCTTGATCCTCTTTGCCAGCGAAACCGGCAACACCCAGCTTCGCGACGCAGCCATTTGGATGTATACCCAGGAAGCCAATTCCATCTTCGACTATTGGTTCAACGACGGCGCGGTGAGCACTTCTCCCGCGGGCGTCACTCGCGTCCAAGTGGCCAACGTCTTTGATGGCAAAGGAGACGCGGGAACCTTCTTCAGTGGGCAAATCGAGTTGGAACATGGCATTGAATTTCTGCCCATTCATGGGGGCTCGCTTTATCTGGGACGCGATCCAGCTTACATCCAAAAAAATCTGGCCGAAATCAAAAGCCTCGATCCCAACGCCTTTGCCCCGGGCAGCGTAAATTGGCCT
>QIAW01000676.1 GCA_003225655.1 Acidobacteriota bacterium | reverse complement strand
CCGCCGACCCGAATCACGCGAACTTCCACTTCATGAAGCAAGGAAGCCGTATCGAGGTTCTGAATGCCTCGCAATTGGAGCCGATACGCAACGGCTACCACGGTTGTTGCCTGGCGGATCTGTTCAGTCTCGAGAAAGTTGCTGGTCGAACCGGCGCAGAAGTCTACTTTACTGTTCGCCATGGCCTCCCGAGTCAGCCAAAGATAGCCGTCGATTTCTCTCGCTCGGACTTGGGCGTCCAATTTCCGGCGCTCGGCTGGCGTGGTGGACTGATCAATGGAAATGTCAAAACTTCTGCGCTTTGATTTGGAAAGTTGCTGTTGAAATCTCTGAGCCAGCGCCGAGTCGTCGGACACGACAACAAAGCTCTTAACTTCACCTGTCTTCATGTTCATGAAGAAGTCGGGCAAGAACATGAAGCCCAGCATTATGGCCGGCGTCACCAGCGTGGTGATGGCAAAGGTCTTGGAACGGACACGCTGAAGGTAATCGCGCCGCGCAATGAGCGCGATTCGAGTCAGCGTCTCGTTCATTCGGACAGTCTAATCTAAAAATTCCACCAACCGCTGAGTCCGGGTACGGACAAGCAGTATTCCGTTGGCCGCTCTTCCTTGAACAGGATGAGCCGACGCGGAACATTCCCCTGGCACAGCGATCCAACGCCCATCGGCCGCAGACTGAGCCGTTTTAGCCCGCGTCTACGGCAGGCTCTTGCGCTTCGCGGCCATTCTCTTGCCGCGAACGACGAGGATGATCACAACAATGACAAATAGAACGCCTGCAATTACGCGTATCTCGGTTGCACTCATCGAGACCTCTCTTTTGGATTCAAGGGATCGCGGCAGCTTGCCTAACGCGAAACCTGGTATTGGGCCGAAAACAGCACAAAAAATATACTTAAAGAATGCGATCACAAAAACTTTTATGCCAAACTTGAGTCCCGTCGAAAACACCTGTCCCCAGCTGAAAGTAACTGAAGCCACGACGCAATAGCCGCATGATCGGCGTTCCTATCTTCCGCGCTCGGGCAAGCTCACCCCAAACAGCACCTTGCTTGCGACTGGTTGTCCATCAAGCTGCGCCGGCTGAAACTCCCATTGCGCAAGCGCAGCGACCGCTGTCTGCGATCTCGGATCTTGCGCGCGGATCGCTCGCAAATCCTGCAGCTTGCCGAGCCTATCAATGATGCCGGCGACGAATACTGGACCCAGATCTATCATTGCCTCGGCGCCAGGATTCACGGCGGCGACCTTCTTGAGCGCAAACGGCGGGATAAGCAAGCCGTTGTTACGGGCGCCGGAATCCGCCACCGCATACTGCATAGACCAAGGGTTTCCGCCCAGATCCTTCATAGGTATATTCACGGTGTAAACCGTCTCACTGCGGTTAAATACGCCGAGATCACGGCTAGCACCGCCATTACTTCCTCCAGAGATGATGGTGATGCCATACGATCTGGGCGGAAGTGGACCAGTTATCACTCCTTGTCCGCTGGGCCCCGGAACGCCTCCTAATATCGAGATCTCCATCACACTCTGTCCCGTCCCTATGTTCTTACCGCCGGGGAGACTAGCTTCGGCTCCGGTTCCGCCGCCACTAGTTCCAGTGGGTGCTGCGCCCTGGCCATCAACCCTGCCCAATTCGCTAACTGCAACGGGCTTAGCGCTGGGGTGCAACGAGCTTCCGGCGCCCGCTGCCGTGCTTGTGCTTTCAGGCTTTCCTTCCGCCTCCGCCCGCGCGTCCTGCGTACCTGAAAGTTGGGATGGCATTACCGTGAAATTGCCTTCCAGCTCAGCATTGGGAATAGTCTGGCTGAGCGTGGGAGGGACGCTGACAGCATTCATCACCACAACCATCTTCTTTGCGTTCATCTGCCACTGCGTCTGCGGAGTCAGGACCGTGGGAGTCGCAACAGAATAAACTGTTGGCGCTTTTGTGAAAGGCGCCGATAAGCGCGATGTCGACACAATCAGCGCCGGCTTCTGCACCTTGGCCTCCGCGATTAGGATTTCTGCGGCCCTAGCCGGCTTGGGGAGCGCGCGATGTGATGCCAGCAAGATGGGAGTGGTGGA
>QIAW01000675.1 GCA_003225655.1 Acidobacteriota bacterium | reverse complement strand
AGCGATGTTTGCGTAACCTGCACTCCGGCAAAGAGATATTTCATTCACAAAGAGCACGTTGCCCCAGGGACATTCCTGGCCGCGGTGGGAGCCGACAATGAGCGAAAACAGGAGTTGGACCCGCAACTTTTCGTTTTCAACAAAGTAGTAACAGATGTATTAGATCAATGCGCCGAAATTGGAGATCTGCATCACGCTATAGCGCAAGGCCTGGTGCAACCCAGCAACGTATACGCTGAGTTGGGAGAGCTGGTAGCAGGCAGGAAGCCAGGGCGGACAGCGCGCGAAGAAATCACAATTTTTGACAGCACGGGAACAGCTCTGCAGGACGCGGCCGCCGCCGCGGTTGTTTACGAACGCGCGGTGCAACAGGAGCGCGGCAGCCGATTCTGCTTTTGAGCAGGCGGCCCACACCCTGCCAATAACATCTGTTATAACTGTATCGCGCATTGCTATGAGCGTATCGGAACAACAGAGGTCCTCCAGTTGGCTCTTGCTGGTCTTCACTCTCCCCACAGCTAAGGCCAGCGAACGCGTGGGGGTGTGGCGAAAGCTGCAGCGATATGGCGCCCTAGCCCTGCCCGCTTCCGGTTACGTTCTTCCCAACAACTCCGCCAACCAAGAGCGCTTCGAGTGGCTGGCCACCTCGATCCGCAGCTCAAAAGGCCAGGCTGCGGTTGCGCAGGTGCTTTCGTTTGACGATCTGAGAAACGAGCAGATCGAGCAGATGTTCAACCAGGCACGAACTCGCGAGTATCAGGTTCTGGAAAAGGAACTCAAGAAGCCCGCTCAAGGAAAGAAACGAACTCTGGCGAAACCAGGCATTTTACGTTTGAAGAAACGCTTAGAGCAGATTATTGAAATTGACTTCTTCGGGTGCCCTGTACGTGCTCGAGTCGAGCAGGCGATGTACGACCTCGATGGTAATAGCGACACGCACAAGGGACGAGAATCCAGAAAAAACCCCAACGACTACGTGGGACGAACATGGATCACCCGGCCCAAGCCGGGCATCGACCGTGTTTCTTCCGCGTGGTTGATATCGCGCTATATCGATCCCAAGGCCAAGTTTGTTTTTGACAGCGACCCACGGAAACATCCTGACGCAATTCCCTTCGACATGTTCAACGCCGCCGGCTTTGGCCACGTTGGCAATGACTGCACTTTTGAAACCATCGTAAAGAGCTTTGGCCTCAGGGATCCACGTCTCAAAGTAGTCGGGCAAGCGATTCATGACGCGGATTTCGCGGATGAGCATTTTGGCAGGACCGAGGCATTCGGGATCGATCGAATATTGGACGGTTGGAACAGTCGCGGCGTGGCCAACGATGAGGTTTTGCGAAGAGGCATGGAGATGATCGAGGGGCTTTACAACGGAATCCGATGAATACTTTACAAGGAAATTCGACAAATCAAGGAGCAATCATGATTAAGAAACTTGGTGTATGCATATTGTCTCAACTTCTTCTACTTTGCTGCGCTGTTATGGCGCAGACTTCCCCATCGGCGAACGATTGGAAGGCAGTCGAACATGCGCTCGGCCGGCCGGGCCAGTTACAGGGCGATGGGGCCTATAAATTCGGGTTGCCGCGTGGCGACCTCAAAGTGACTGTCGACGGCGTACAGGTGAAACCGACACTCGCCCTGGGGTCATGGCTCGCCTTCAGCAGCCCTGGCCAGGACGCGATGGTGATGGGCGATCTGGTACTGACGGAAGACGAAGTTTCGCCGGTTATGCTGGCCCTGCAGGAAAATGGCCTGCAAATCACGGCGCTCCACAACCACGTTTTGCACGAGACGCCACGGGTGATGTACATGCACATTGCCGGACATGGAGATGCGGTCAAATTGGCTGGTTCGATGAAACAAGTGATAGCGCTAACCAAGACTCCGGCGCCGGCTCAGCCTCCGAGCACTCCACCCGCCCTTGAGCTGGATACCGCCGCCATCGATCAAATCCTCGGGTACAAAGGCAAGGTCAACGGAGGCGTATATCAGGCCAGCGTTCCCCGGGCCGAAAAGATAACCGATGCGGGAATGCCGGTACCCGGCTCCATGGGTCTCGCCACTGCTTTGAACTTCCAACCCACGGGCGGAGGCAAAGCGGCCATCACCGGAGATTTCGTTCTTATAGGCAGCGAGGTCAATCCCGTGATCCATGCCCTGCGGCAGAATGGGATTCAGGTGACTGCGATACATACTCATATGCTGGAGGAGCAGCCACGCCTCTTCTTCATGCATTTTTGGGCGAATGATGATGCAGCCAAGCTGGCGAAGGGACTTCGCGCCGCGCTGGATCAAACAAATTCCAAGAAGTAGTGCCTAATGAGGTCACAGTGATGAAGCGGATAGCGGCTTTCACAATTTACTCCTGCTTTGCGCTGCTGCTTTCCGGCGCCCTGTTGTGGGCGTACAGAGAGTCGCAGCGCAATTCGGGGGCTGCTGCGAGCGCAGGGCCTTCCGGATCAGAGACACAGCTTCTGCGGCCAGTTGGCGCCATAGAACTGCCTGGTCCCAAGGGCAAACGCTTTGACTACCTCACCATTGATGACCAGCGCCACTATCTGTTTTCCACTCATCTGGGGGCAGGACTGCTTTACGCCATTGATCTTAAGAACAACAAACTGATCAAGACCTTCGAGGACCTGCCGGGAATTGAAGGCGTCGAGATTGCTTCTGACGTTAAGAAAGCATACACGTCAGATTGGCTGGAAAATAAGATAGGCGTAATT
>QIAW01000674.1 GCA_003225655.1 Acidobacteriota bacterium | reverse complement strand
ACCGTATCGCGTTCTATAGCACGGCTGACAAGCAACTGTCAGCGCCCTTGCCGCACGGCTGGGACGCCGGAAAAGTAGCAGCCACCGTGCTTTCGAGCGAGAAAGCCGAGCCGTTTGAAATCAAAGTCGAAAACGGCAAGGTGCAGGTTTCGGTTCCCGCTCAGAAGCCGATAATCGTTTATCGCGATGGCGAGAGGGCGAAGAAGCGGTTGGCTGCGGTTTGATGGTTGGATGAATGGGGCCGTTTTCCAAGCCAGCAGAATCTTTGTTCCGCTGGCAGAGTTTTTTCGTTCTGTGAACAAAATCCTTATTCTGCCAGCGGAATCCTTATTCTGAGCTCTCGAGGCAGTTTTCAAAACTGCCCCATTGCCGCATGCCAAGATGTTCCACGAAGAACACGCATGCTACGATGAATCACGGCTTATTTCACGAGGCATATTGCTATGACAAAGGTAGAGGCGGTCATTCAGTCTTCAAAGCTGGAATCGGTTAAAGAGGCTCTGGTCGAGGCGGGGGTAGAGGGCATGACCATCATCGAAGTGCGCGGCCACGGGCGGCAGAAGGGACACACCGAATTCTATCGCGGGCGCGAGTACACGGTGGATTTGCTGCCGAAGATCAAGATCGAAATGGTTCTGTCCGATGAGCTGGTGGAAAAGGCCGTGCAAACCATCGTTGCGTCTGCCCGGACAGGCAAGATCGGCGACGGCAAGATTTTTTTGTCGCGAATCGACGAGGCCATCCGCATCCGCAACGAAGAGAGAGGAGTTGCGGCATTGTAATTTTGTTGTGCTGCCGCAGTTCCCTTCGTTGGAAATGGCCGGGAATATAAGACGCAGCGTGCCACGTCTTTGCGCAAACAAATGCGGAGCCACGAACGCCACCATCATACCTCTATGTCAGCACCGGTCCAGCTCATCGATCTGCACAATCAATATGCCAGCGAATCAGACCGGATTCACCAGGCGTTTGATGCTACGGCAGATGGAACCACAGCTTCCCATCAGCGCTCGGCGCTGATGGATGCCATCATTGCCGGTCTCTGCCGGCAGCTTCTTCGCAAAGAGCTGCAACCCTTCACCGGGGTCAGCATTGTTGGGTTGGGTGGCTACGGCCGTGGCTTGCTGCTGCCACACTCCGACGTTGACCTGCTGGTGGTGTTCGACAGCGAAGCCACAGAAGCTAAATACAAAGGTGACCTGGGGCGTGTTTGCCAGGAGATGTGGGACATGAAGATCAAGCTGCGTCCCACCACCCGAATTCTGCCTGAGTGCTCGAAGCTCGACCGTGAGAATGTGGAATTCACCATTTCCCTGCTCGACTGCCGGCTGGTGCTGGGCGACAACAAATTATTTGCCACGCTGCACGACAAGATCGTCCCTGAGCTGGTGAACCGCGAGTGGCAGCCGCTGGTGCAACTGCTCTCTGACCTGACCAAGACACGCCACGCAAAATATGGAACCACGATCTTTCATTTGGAGCCGAACATCAAGGAATCGCCGGGCGGACTGCGGGACCACAACGCTGCCTGCTGGTTCGCGCTGCTGGCCGTGCTGGAAAAGCAACGAGAGTGGCCGCAGCCAAATTCTCTACTAGCGGATTCGGTGCAGAGTGAATGGCACTCGGCGCTCGATTTTGTGCTGTCGCTGCGTTGTTTTCTGCATTATCGTCATGGGCGCGACGACAACACCCTGAGCTGGGAGGCGCAGGATGAAGCCGCCGCCCGCAACATCGGCATAGCAAAGGAAAGTGTCAAATCCGCCGCCCCGAACGCGGGCGACTGGATGCGTACATACTTCAAGCACGCCCGCGTAATCCATAACGTGGCCAAGCAGTATCTCGACGAAGTGCCGCCGGCCCGATCTTCTCTCTACCAGCAATTCCAGCGCTGGCGGTCGCGGGTCTCAAATGCGGATTGTTCCGTCGTCAACGGCCGGATTCTTCTGCACCAGTCAACGGCCACACCCGGACCGGATCTGATATTCCG
>QIAW01000673.1 GCA_003225655.1 Acidobacteriota bacterium | reverse complement strand
CGCTTACGTTGTCAGAAGCCGTGGCTGTGATTGTGACCGTTCCCGATACGGTAGCACCGTTGGCCGGAGCGGTGATGGAGGTTGTCGGTGGCGTGGTATCGCCACTGCTGGGCGTGGTGACATTGAGCGCGAAATCATCGACAACAAACGATGTTTGTTTCTGCGAGTCTTCCTGGCCCAGCAGGTTGATCTGGATGGTCTGCCCCTTGAACGAGGTCAGATCAAAGCTGCGCTGCTGGTAACCCGCCGCAGCGCTCAAGTTAGAGAACGTAGCCAAGGTCGAAAGCACCGTGCCCGATGAGTTCCGCACCTGCACAGCCAGCGTGTCAAAAGCTGTGGTGGTGCTGGTCTCGGCAGTGTCAATGTGCAACCAGAAGCTCAGCGACGCCGCCGTCGCGTTCGCCGCGATGGTGACCTGCTGCGTCAGAGTGTCCGTATGCGCAGTCCCATAGCCGTCGAGCCATGCATCCCAGCTTCCGCCGTGCGAAGGTTCGCTCGTCGAGTTGTTAATCACGCCGCTGCTCGCAGTCCAGGGCGCGGAATTGGAAGATCCATTTTCAAATCCCGAATTGCCCAGAATTTGCGCCGTGGTCCCTCCGCCTCCCGAAGCCGTAACCGTCAGCGAGATAGTGGTAGTGTGAGTCACCCCACCCCCGCTTGCGGTCACGGTCACATTTGCGACACCTGTGGTTGCAGTGCCGCTCGCGCTGAGCGTGACTGTCGAGATTCCATTACCCGGGGCCGCAATTGAAGCCGGACTAAAGCTGGCGGTCACACCCGAAGGCAAGCCGGAAGCAGCTAGTGAGACGGCGGAATTGAAGCCACCGCTGATCGTCGTTGAGATCGTGCTGGTACCCGAACTGACTTGAACCACCGAGACGCTGGTGGGTGAGGCGCTCACCGTGAAGTTCGGCGCCGCCGCCGGATTGACGGTCAAAGCCACCGTGCTGGTGTGAGTCACGCCGCCTCCGCTTGCCGTTACGGTTACGTTGGCCGTACCGTTGGTCGCCGTACCGCTGGCAGAAAACGTAAGCGTCGAGCTTCCGCTGCCGGGAGCAGCGACGGAAGCCGGATTGAAGCTGGCAGTCACCCCGGAAGGCAAACCCGATGCCGATAACGAGATCGCTGAATTGAAACCACCGCTGACCGCGGTTGAAATGGTCGCACTGCCCGAGCTGCCTTGGGTTACAGACAAGCTCGTGGGAGAGGCACTCAGGCTGAAGTCCGCCGTTGTTCCCGGATTAAAAATGATGTCCAGCACCGGGTGGATTTCGATTCCGTTCGGCGCCACTCCCGTCTGTCCATGCAGAAAATCGAACATGCCCACTCCCTTGATCTGCACGGGAATGTTCGCCGTCTGGAAGCTCGTGGTCGCCGTGAACTTGGCGTCAAATTCGGAACGCGCATTCTGGATGCCTGCGATGAAAGGGCTGCCAGCACCAACGCATGTCGGCGAAGGGATCTCCGTAATCATGGTGTTGCCGGAAGCGTCCTGGATCACAAGATGGTAGTCGGAATCGCCCTCCAGCTTGAACTGGGTCAGGGTGGCGTTGATGACCCACTGCGTGGTCTCGGCCGGCGAGACGCGGTTGTTCGCAGGAATTGGATTGGGCGCGGTGAATGCCCGCATGTTCGCGATGGTTGTATTGGTCGAGGAATTCAGGTTCACCAGCCCGGCGTCGGCGTCGGTGCCCGTCTTCACCGACCAGCGTTCAACCCCGCATTGCGCCAGAATATAGATAGGAGCTGAAACCGCGATCAGAACGATTGCAATCGGCAGCAACAAGCGTGTGCGTAGCAACATCAAACCCTCCGGCCAAGCTGGTTGGGACAAGCTGGTTAAGATTTGACTTCAACGGCAACCGCAAACTACATGATTCGGTAGAAGACTGCGCTGTATCTTTCAAAGATCTACTATCGATGACCGTAGACAATACCATTTTTTGTGTTAACCAGGAATGAATTTGCAGATTAATCTTTCATGAATCCGCGCAATCCGTGAAATCCGCGGTAAGCAGTTTCTTCCGCTTCTATCGCCAAACCCCCGCCTGATATAATCACAGGTTTGCTGTCGCGGCCTGAAGCCATCTGGGCCGCCTGCGAATTCACACATACATGAAAATTCACGAGTATCAGGCAAAAGCAATCCTGTCGAAATACGGTGTGGCTGTTCCCCGTGGTGAAATGGTCACCAGCCGCGAAGAGGCGGAACGCGTAGCCAAAGATCTAATCTCCGCCGGCGCCCAGGGCGTGGTGGTCAAGGCGCAAATTCACGCTGGCGGCCGGGGCAAGGGCGGCGGCGTCAAGATTGCAAAATCAGTCGAGGAAGCCGGGGCGCTAGCCTCGAAGATGCTGGGCATGAACCTGGTCACCCACCAGACCGGGCCGGAGGGCAAGAAAGTTCAGCGCCTCCTGATCGAAGAGACCCTTCCCATTGATCGCGAACTCTACCTGGGCATCGTCATTGATCGTGCCGTGGGCAAGCCGGTATTCATGGCCTCGGCCAGCGGTGGAATGGAGATCGAAGAAGTCGCCGCCAAAGATCCCAAAGCCATCCTGAAGGAGTACATCGAGCCCGGTTTGGGAGTCGAACCCTTCCAGGCCCGCAAGCTGGCCTTCGCGCTGGGAATCAAGCCCGAGCAGATCAATCAGGCGGTCCAGTTGATGACCGCTCTGTACAAGGCCTTTGAAGCGACGGATGGTTCCCTGGCTGAGATCAATCCTTTTATTACTACCAAAGACGGGCGCCTCTTTGCCCTCGATGCCAAGTGGAACTTCGATGACAATGCCATGTTCCGTCACAAGGATTTGAAGGAGCTGCGCGACATCAGCGAAGAAGACCCGCTCGAGGTTGAAGCTTCCAAGTACGGTCTGAACTACATCAAGCTCGATGGCAACATCGCCTGTATGGTCAACGGGGCGGGCCTCGCCATGGCTACCATGGATATCATCAAATACGCCGGCGGCGCACCCGCCAACTTCCTC
>QIAW01000155.1:1098-9756 GCA_003225655.1 Acidobacteriota bacterium | reverse complement strand
CAAAATCCCCGCGTCATTCACATTCTTGTGCCGGCGATGATCAGCCTGCTCCTGGCTGGCTGTACCAAGTGGCCGGAAAAACCTACCGCATGGTCCAATGCCACGGGCGCCGAGCAGTTAGAGCGCCTCTTTTGGCAGGATGTAAAAGACAAGAACTGGTCTGAAGTGGAAATGCATCTGGACGGCGCGTATGTCTACCAATCCTCCGGCGCTTTGCGCGACCGCGACGCCACCCTCGAGCACCTGAAGAAGCTGGAAATCAGCGACTACGCCCTCGGCGACGTCGAAGTCCACACCGGCGGATTGTCCCCTAAACCTCCCACCGACTGTAAATGCAAAATAGAGGATCCCCAGGCCTACACCATGGTCATTACTTACATCATGGATTTGCGGGGGACCTACGACGGCCAGCCGTTGCAGCTCTCCCATGTGCGGATGATGTCCGTTTGGCAGCAAGAGAAAAAAGGCTGGGCCGCAATCGCCCACGCCGACTCCCTGCAATAAAAAATCGGCAGTAAAGAAATCAAACCTCAGTGCCAGCGCGTGGTGAAATTAGTTTGAATCGCCGGACCAAATGCCCTCGCGTAACCCGAGACATCACCGGCAGACTCCGGTCCATCGAGCGGCTCGGCGGTGATGATGTAAGAATCCGGCGGGACGCCCTGGATGGTATACGTGCCATCTGGCTTGGTCAAAGTGCTGATCGGCGACTTACGCAAGTTAAAGCTGGTGGGAAAGGGCAGGGCACTGGTCGTCGATCCCGCATACACATGCGCGCCAAAGACCGGCGTATTGCTTCCGAACATGCGCACCGTTCCAGTAATGTTCCCGGTGGGCACATCTGGAGTCGACTTGGGATAGAGCGTAGAAATTCCGGCGTCGTCATCGTAACTGAGAATGTGTTCACTTACCGGGGCAAAGGGGAACATCACTGCGCGCACCACGCCGGTGTGGTCCATTCCCAAAAAATGTCCAATCTCGTGTGTAGCCACGGTTTGCAAATCCTGCGTCGATCCGCTGCCGGTCCCATTCGTGGTGTACTGGACATTAGGGTTGAACAGAATGTCCGATTTTATGATTTGGCCGTCGAAGCCGGCTGTCCCGCCGTGGCCGTCGCCATTGCCCCGGCTGACGCTGGTGGTAATGGTTACGGCGAGGGTGGAAGAATCCTTGCTGAAATCCGCATCCATGCATACGAAGCACACAAGGTTTATGTTGGCCGGCGAAGAGCTTTCCGATGAGACTGAGCTGTCAGACCCGCGAGTGACTGGAAGGTTCGCGTTTGGCGCCGAGACCCACGTGTTGAACGCGGCTTCAATAATGCTGGCTGCCGAATTGCCACCCTGAACGTTCGATCCGGTTGCCGGGTTCAAGTTCCACTGCACGGAAAAGGAAGAGAAATTCCAGTGGTTGGAGGTGAGATTGTTGCCGAACCTGCTCAACTCGGGAAGGTGCGACGATGCCGGCGGAGGCATCAGGATGATTGCGGCCGTCACCGCCGCGGCGAGCAGCGCAAGATAAATTCTCAGCTTCGATTCGTACCTCATGGCGCCGCCTTCCGTACGCGCGTCTTCAGATCGTCGAGGGTCATGGGCTTCGATTGCGAGATGCTCTCTGCTCCCGTGGGGTTCAGGAGCTGCACTTCGGGTGCACCGTTGCTCACCCGCACTTCGCCGGAGCTAAGGCGCTGCAAACGAAAGTCTCCCTGTACCAGCCCCACCACGACGTGCGTGCCGTCTTTGGCCTCGCTGGCCCGCAGGAAGAGCACGGCTTCTTCGCCCGGTTGCCAGGAGCGCACACCTGAGACGTGTTGTGTGACTCCGTCGACGCTGCCTCCCAGTTGTTTGACCACAATTTTTCCCGAGGCACTGCCTTTAAGCGTTTGCGCAACGCTGAATTCCGTAAAGGTATAGATAAGTGTGTGCTGGGCGTTCCACTGCGACCACGAGCGCGTAGCCTGCCCTTGCATGATGAGTTCAGCGTGACTGGCCAGGGTTTCAACCGACACGGGCACCATGCTCGTCGCCACCACCAGCGGCGCGCAGGCGAGAGCGGTGAGCAGCAGCAGATATTTCCCTATAACGATTACACAATTGCTGTATCCGTTACCGTGGAAGAGCGGGCCGTGGGACCTGCGTTGAGGTGCAAAACAAATGGGCTTCAGCCCCGGTGCTGCACGGATACACCAATTCTGGAGTTGCTATAGCGGACTCTTTCTCATGGCGCCTCTTCTCATTGCACCTCCAATCCGCCGGTAAAGGTCGTAATGTCGCCGTTCGGAGATTGCAGGACCACGGTACGCGCACCCAGGGCAGCATTGCCGGCCACGGTAGCCTGAAACGCGACTCCCGGGGTTCCGGTCCTGGATTGAATGCTCTGGATTTGTGAGATCCCAATATCGGAAGGCCCAGAGATGGAAACCAGCATGTTGCCTGAAAGCCCCGGACCGAAGAGCAGCACGGTCACCACTGAACCCCGCGTCACGATTGTTCCGGTGTTGTCGGCTGAGCCTGCCGAATCTGTGGTTGCCCCAAGGGCCTGCGCATTGGGCGCCGTACCTGACGCTGGCGCGGAGACCGTGATGTCATTTCCCGAAATGGATTGGCCTGCGCCCAGAGTAATTACGGTGGGCGAATTTACCGGACCGACACTGGGAGGCGGCGTGGGCGTAGGGCTGGGGGTCGGATTGTTTGACATGGGCGAGGAGGAATGTCCGGCGCATCCGCTCACGGCGAGGCCCATGAATAAAATCGTGAGATAAAACCAAATGCGTAGCATCGTTTCTGCCACTGCTCGAATATCGGTTATGAGATGTTCTGGTCCAAGCTCATGTTGCTCTCAAATTTGGTGTGGAAAACAATGAGCTCACGTACAATCAATCTTCGTGAATCTACGACATAACAAGAAAATTGAGAGCACCTCATTCTTCAAGACAGCCGATGTGACGCGGTTCCGCCGCGTCCTTTTGCGCTGGTATGACTTGCACAAGCGCGACCTGCCCTGGCGCGGAGAAAAAGATCCATACAAAATCTGGGTGTCAGAGATCATGCTGCAGCAAACACGCGTGGCCGTGGTCCTCGACCGTTATTCGCGCTTCCTGAAGCGCTTTCCCACGGTGCGGGCACTGGCTGCCGCCCGGGTCAGCAGTGTTCTTGCCGAATGGAGCGGGTTGGGCTACTACCGCCGTGCCCGTGCGCTGCATACCGCCGCTGGAATCGTCGCCCGTGAGCATGGCGGCCGGCTGCCACAATCTGCCGCAGCTCTTGCTCACCTGCCGGGCATCGGACGCTACACCGCCGCCGCTGTCGCCAGCATCGCTTTTGGAGAAGCCGTTCCGCTGGTCGACGGCAACGTGGAGCGCGTGCTGCAGCGCTTTTATGGTCCCAGCCTGGTCCGTACTCAGAAGGATTGCTGGCGCCACGCCGGACAGCTACTGCACACCGAACGCCCCGGCGATTTCAACCAGGCCCTGATGGAATTGGGCGCGACCATCTGTCTGCCGGCTGCGCCGCTTTGCTCGCGTTGTCCGCTGGCGCAACTTTGTCGCGGGCGCAAGCAGTTCAGCAGTCCACCAAGAGTGCAGAGGACGAACGCGGCGGAAGAGCGTAGAAAGGTCCAGGCCTCGTATCGCGTGCTGTTGCATGACAATCATGTCTACCTGGTGCAACGTTCCCCGAATGCCACTCTCATGCCTGCCATGTGGGAGCTGCCACCGGTCGGCGACAAGAGAGTGAGTCTGGCGCAGTGTGTTCGTCTGCGGCATTCCATCACCAATACCGATTTTGAGGTTTTTGCATACCTGGAAAAACGGGGCCGGGCAAGCGAGATTAAAAGCGGTCTGGCGACATGGGTTCGTGTCGATCGGCTTAATCGCCTTCCGCTCACCGGACTGGCGCGCAAGATTCTGCGGAGCTTCTCTCTCCTCGATTAAAATAATCACAATGATGCAGAAAGAGGTGCACACATGCCTGCTTTGACCAATGGAAGCCGCGCCCCGGAATTTTCGTTGAACCTGCTGGGCGACAAAGGAAAATTTTCTCTCGACCAGGCTCGTGCCCAGGGACCGGTGCTCGCGGCGTTCTTTAAAGTCTCCTGCCCGGTCTGCCAGTTGTCGTTTCCTTATCTGGAGCGCATCTTTGCCGCCTATGGCAATGGGAAGCCGCAGATAATCGGCGTCTCGCAAGATGCTGCCGCAGACAGCACCGCCTTCGCGCAGAGATTTGGCGTGAGTTTCCCCATCGCCTTGGATGAAATCGGCAAGTATCCTGTCTCCAAGGCCTACGGCCTGACCAACGTGCCCACGGTGTTCTGGATCTCTCCCGAGGGCAAAGTCGAATTCTCCAGCGTGGGTTGGGACAAAAAAGATATGGAACGGCTCAATCAGCGGTATGCCGCTGCCGCCGGCAAGCCCAAGATCGAGCTGTTCAAACCGGGAGAAAGCGTTCCCGATTACAAACCGGGTTGAGGCACCAAGAGCTGATCCGCGGTCGCGGATCGAATCACAAAGCGCAATGCGCGACCTTTTCTTTGGTCGATCTCCATAGGGAAGCGAAATTGTGCGAAAACACCTCGCTGCATGAAGGAACACTTACCCTTCCAGTGTTAGGCTATACTCTCCCGTTCGGTGAAGCGCTGCTACTGATTCCTCTGGAGGTTCCATGCGTCAACGCCTGTGTTCGCTGCAGATTCTGTTTATTCTTGCTTCAACCAGCATTCTGGCCCAAACGGCAAAACTCCCGGCTGCGAGTACGCCAGGCATGGCCACAAAGGCCTCGGCTGCGGCAAAGACTTCCACCTCGCATGCGGGCCTGCTCCCGCCAGTTGCGGCTGCGATGAATTCCGTTAGCGGCGACCGCATCCGCGAGCACATACGTTTTCTCTCTCACGATCTGCTGGAGGGCCGCGGCACCGGCGCCCGCGGCGGTGACATCGCTGCCCAGTACATTGCCTCGCAGTTTGCTCTGATGGAGTTGCAGCCGGCCGGCGACGACGGCACGTTTTTGCAGAAGGTCCCTATGGTCGGCCTGAGCGCGCAGCCGGAGACAAAGTTCACCCTGGAGCATGAGGGACAGGAAGTGGAATTAAAAGCAGGCGATGAATACGTCGCTACCAACGAAACCCAGAATCCATCGAGCGACATTGACGCTGACGTTGTGTTTGTCGGCTATGGCATCGAAGCTCCCGAGTACAAATGGAACGATTACAAGGATGCCGATCTCAAGGGCAAAGTGCTGATGATGGTCGTGAATGAGCCGCCTTCCGATGATCCCAAGTTTTTCCAGGGCAAGGCGCTCACCTACTACGGCCGTTGGACCTATAAGTTCGAAGAAGCTGCCCGCAAGGGAGCGGTTGCGGTTTTGCTCGTCCATAAGGAAGGATATGACCCTTACGGCTGGGACGTAGTACGCAACTCCTGGTCGGGCGAGCAATCGCGCCTGCGCGGCGAAGAGGGGCCGAAGCTGAAAGCCGCAGCCCGCATACATGAAAGCGTCGCCCGTAAAATCGCCTCTCTCGCCGGACAAAATTTCGATGACTGGCTGAAAAAGATAGCCTCCCCGGATTTTCGTCCCATCGCGCTGCCTTTGCGCCTGAAGGCACACATGGTAACCAAGGTGCGTCCCTTCGAGTCGAACAACGTTGTGGCCAGGCTTCCTGGGACTGACAAACGAAGGAAAGACGAGGCGGTCATGTACACCGCACATTACGACCACCTGGGCATCCATCCTGACCAGCCCGGCGACAACATCTACAACGGCGCTATGGATAACGCCTCCGGCTGCGGCATTCTGATGGAAATTGCGCGCGCCTTTGCTGGTTCGCCACAGCGCCCGGCGCGCTCCATCTTGTTCGTCTCAGTGACTGCCGAAGAACAGGGCCTGCTGGGATCAAAGTATTTCGGGGAGCATCCCCCGGTTCCTGCCGGCAAGATCGCTTTAGACCTGAACTATGACGACGTTCCCGCGCGCGGCGTGCCCGAAGAGACCGAAGTTGTTGGCTCCGAGCGAACCAGCTTCTATCCCGTGGTGCAGGAAATCGCTAAACAATTCGGACTGGTCATCATTCCCGATTCGCACCCCGACGCCGGGCACTACTACCGCTCCGATCATTTCAGCATGGCGCGCGTGGGTGTGCCCGCTTTTTCCATCAATGAGGGCATGAAATATCAGGGACACACGCGCGAGTGGGGCATGGAACAAGCCGAGTACTACACCAAGAACAACTATCACCAGCCCAGCGACGAGCTGCGTCCGAACATGGACTTCCGCGGCGATGCCATCATGGCCCGCTTCGGGTTTGCCCTGGGATGGAAGGCCGCAAATCTGCCGCAACTGCCACAATGGCGACAGGGCGACGAATTCGAAGCCGCACGCATTAACAGCCACTGATCTCGACAGCCACTAACGTAGCCACTAACGTGTAGAGACGTAGCTTGCTACGTCTCTTGCATCTCGGCGTTTTTCATGTAGGCCGGGTTACTAATGTAATGTTTTGTTGAGGCAGAAACCCGTGCTAGTCTTTCCCCAGCGGCTCTGAGTCTCAGGCGGGCTCCGGTCGAGCAATTCTCCGGACATGTGGTTTTCTTATGGCGCCATTTTCATTTCTGCAGCGCGGTAATCTGGCCGATCACGCGCGTCAGTTAACGCTGTCTACTTATCAGCCTGCGCTTGCCTTGAAAGGGCTGATGACCGGGGTGGATAACGTCCGCTCCGACGTCTTCCTCAGCGCCAAATTCTCAGAGGCCGCCCGCATGCACATTGACCGGCTAGTGATGACCTACGGCAATGTGGAAGATTTTGTCGAAGAGCCGATTCTTGCCCCACAGCGCCCCCCCTCGGTTTTGCTGGGCCCCAACAAAATGCCACCCCCTTCCGCCTCTGATTCCGGCAAATTTCGGACGCTCAAGAATTATGATCCCGCCGAATTCAGGCGCATGCTGGTGGATATCCACGTTGCCGGTCTGAACCGCGCTAAGGCCGACAACAACATGGATGTAGACCTTCTCGTCCGCATCGCCATCATCAAGTTTCTGCGCAGCGAGCTGCCTGGACGCTTCAATACCGTGCTCGAGCGCTGCCGTACCCGGCTGAAGGGCTTTGAAGGTCCGCGCTCCGTGCATGCCGCCAAGGCCATGGAGCTGCGCGAGCGCTTTGCCCGCTTCCAGGTGAACAAGAAAACCATACTGCGCCGCGCTGGACAAGATATCTTCCAGACCTTGCGCGAGATTGAAAAGCAAACCCTGGGTAAAATGCGGCGGTCGTTGTTCGGCGACGATGATGCCCCTCAATATGACCTTTTCATGAATCGCCTGCTATTCACCGAAGACGGCCATGACGATTATCTGAACGCCGAGCACTACGTGATGCTGGGCAACTATGAGCGTGATCCTGACCGCTTCCATACCCTCCTCTCCTTCGCGTATGAGTTCCTGAAAACTTCAGGAGTGGCGCCCGAATACGAAGAAGACGCCGTGCTCGATGGCTACCTGAGCTCGCCGGAGAACGCGCAGGAGCTGGTGGCGGGCGGCTCTCCTGACGAAACCACGCCGCGGGGCAAGGCGCACCGCGCCATCCTGAATGCCTGGGTGGAACTGCCGGAGCGCCACAACGTCATGGAGCACGTAATTGCCTCCTACGAAGTAGTTCCTCTTCTGGGCGAGTACTCGCCTCCCATCAATGCGCAGCAGCTCAAGAACGCGCTCATCTCCCGCGCTGAACGTAAGCGGGTGGAATCGCTCTTGCATGAGCACGGGCGCACCTCGCCTGATAATCTCAATGGGGCCGTCAAGCGTATCTCCAACTGCAAGGGAAGCGACCGCGCCAAGATCGCCGGACGCTTTCTCGGTGACTTCATCCGCTATCACCGCGACCTGCGCCGGCTTGAGGCGGTGAATTCGGCCATGGATGGCATCAACGTCATCAGCAATGAGAAGCTGCGCCAGCTCTCTGCCATTAACAACACCTTGTATGACATTCTTCTTCCCGAAGAGCAGAAGCCGCTGGAAGAAAAAGTCGTGCACCATGTCATCCTCAAGGCCGATATTCGCGATTCCACCACGCTGACGCGCACCCTGTTCGAGCGCGGCCTGAACCCGGCCTCGTATTTCAGCCTGAACTTTTACGAGCCGGTCAATAAGCTTTTGCCCAAGTACAATGCCTCCAAGGTTTTCATCGAAGGCGATGCCATTATTCTTTCCATTTTTGAACGCGAAGGCGAGCCCGGCTTCGGCGTCGGACGCGCCTGCGTGATGGCGCGCGAGATCATTGACGTGGTCCGCGCCTACAACGAACAGTCCCAGAAGGCCGGTCTTCCCATTTTGGAGCTAGGCATCGGCATTTCCTATCAGGACTCCGCCCCCATGTACCTGATGGATGGCAGCTCGCAGATCATGATCTCCAAGGCGCTCAATGAAAGCGACCGCCTCTCTTCCTGCAGCCGCAGCGCCCGCAAGCACCTTGATGGCGCCAGCAGCCTTTTCAATGTCTATTCTTTCCAGGCCATCGAAGACGGCTCCGGCGGTTTCGCCAGTGAGGAATTTCTCTTCAGCTATAACATTGGCGGCATCAACATCAACCAGGGCGCCTTCGAGAAGCTGCGCCAGGAAATTTCGCTGCAGGTGCTGGAGCGCCGGATACAAACCGTTTGGAACGTGGAAAATGT
>QIAW01000155.1:0-942 GCA_003225655.1 Acidobacteriota bacterium | reverse complement strand
ATTAGAGGGCGGCCAACCAATTCAAAGAGTGAGTTAATTGCAGAGGAAATCTCACATTTCGCCGTATAATGATATGTAGTTACAATATCGTAACTACATAAAATGCGCTTCGAATGGGATGAGGCCAAGAACCGCCGCAATCTCGCGAAACACAAGATCGGCCTCGAAACCGCGAAGCTGGTTTTTGAAGATTCACATGCGCTTAGCTTTCAAGACCTTATCGTTGATGGTGAAGAGCGGTGGCAAACTTTCGGAATGATCGGCGGTCTTGTTGTGATGGTGGCCCACACCTTTTGGGAGGAAGGTGGCGAAGAAGTGATTCGCCTGATGTCAGCCCGAAAAGCCAGTTCGCGGGAAAGGAAAACCTATGAAGCTCACAAAAAGCCAGGCTAAAGAAATTCGCGCCCTGAAACGAATGAAGGATGAAGAGATCGATTTTACGGGTATTCCAGAACTTGTGAATCCGAAAAAAATGATCGTTGGAAAGTTCTACCGGCCTGTCAAGAAGTCGCTGACGATTCGGATAGACGCTGACGTTCTCGAGTGGGTGAAAGTACAGGGTAAGGGATATCAGACACGAATCAACGGCTTGTTGCGAGAAGCAATGCAAACGACCAACAGACGCTTGGAGTCGAAAAAACGTCGCTCTTCGCCGACTCTTACCAAACGAAAACCCGCATGATAATCATGCAAGACCAGACCGTCACAGTTTCAGAACGGCAATTTGCGCAGCTTAAAGGGAATGTGAATCACCGCCTCCAGATCCACTGCGGACCCGTTTTTCGTCGCCGGGCGGAAGCGCCACTGTGAGAGCGCGACCCGGGCATTTTCATCCAGGCGCGCATCCACTCCTCTGAGCACGCGTATGCTGCCTACGGTTCCGTCGCTGCGGATCACCGCGTATAAAGTCACGGTCCCTTCCACGCGGTCGCGCACCAGGTC
>QIAW01000672.1 GCA_003225655.1 Acidobacteriota bacterium | reverse complement strand
GAGCATGCCTTCGGTCTTGGCCAGGGTCAGGATGGAATCGAGCGAATCCTGCACCGCGTTGATGAAGCACGCCGAGCACTGCGGATAGCTGTAGCCGGTGCGTCCGAATTCGACGCGGCCGAGCTGCGGGTTCCAGTGCCAGTTGGTGGCGTCAGAGTTGGGCTCGAGGCGATCGCAGCCCACGTTGAACCACACCGGCGAGTTGAAGGCCGCCTTCTGTTGGATCAGGATGTGCACCAGCTCATCGTGAAACGTGGCCGCGTCTTCGGCGCTGCGGAAATATCCGCCGGCCATGCCCCAGTCGCGAATCGTCTCAGCTACCCGGCTCACCAGTGCGCGCACGCCGCTCTCGCGCTCGGGTGTCCCCATGGTGCCGTGCAGGTATTTGCTGGCAACAATGTTGGTCGCCGTCATCGACCAGTCTTTCGGCGCCTCGACGTTCTTCTGCTCGAAGATCACCCCGCCCTGCGCGTCGGTGATGGCCGCCGTGCGCAGCTCCCACTCGACCTCGTCATAGGGAGAGACTCCCGTCTTGGTAAAGAAGCGGCGGAAGGCGAGGCCGGGAAACTTCTTCTTGTCGAAGGCCGCGGCATTCCTCGAGGCCGGCGTTTCAGCAGAATGGTTTTCCGCTGCATGATTCTCAGCAGAACCGTTAGCGAGGGAACTTTGGACAACATGTTTGGTCGATTCGTTGGCGAATGGGGTCATCTTCGTTAGCTCCATTGTAAATCCGCTCAATTTCTCTCTCCGGTTCTGGGGGTTCCGGAGGGCTGTCGCCGGAGCAGTCGGCTCAGCAGTGCCCTTGTGGTTAGGACTGACTATGCTCTGTTCCAATCCTGAATTCGCTTGCTCTGTTCCAATCTCAATGCGTCAATTCCTGAATCTCAATTTCTTATATCTTTCGGAGGGGCACGGCTTCAAGCCGTGCCGAAAAAGCTCCAACCAGCAATTACATACCTCTCTGCCGAAGGCCAGCGCGCAGCGAAGCGGAGCGCCTGCAAAAATCTTCTTTAAACCGGCTCTAACTGAATACTGAGTCTGCTTCTACATTCCTGCCGGAAAGATCGTCCGCGCTGAAGTTGTGCGCTTCTCCGCGCTTTCCTTACGCACCGCCACTTCTTTGGCCGGCGGCTGCGCCGCGCGCTTGGTGCTCAGCGTCAGCCATGTCTGCAAGGCGTTGTAGACCTCGTGACGCTGTTCGGCGTCTTCGATCACCGCATAACGCACGTAACAGCGCGAGTGCGCCAGGTGCTCGCCCACCGGATTCCCCAGGGCAAACAGGCTGCTGGTGGCGTAGGCCAGGTTGCTGGTCTCATTGACGGCAAAGATCGCCAGCTTACGGCGCTTAATGATCAACGGCTCCGCAGCTTGTGTGGCGCAGCCGTCTCGTTGCTCCGCCTGGCTCTCGACTTCCATAACCTCCTCGGCCAGCGCGTACACACCAGCATGGTGCGGCACGAGCACGAGGTTGAAGCTCGACTCACAGCTCGACCAGTGCGACCACTGGATCTTGGCAGCGATATCGACCGACAACTGTTCCATATTTTCCTCCGGCGAAAAGAGGTCCTGACCCCAGGAGTGCCGCCCTTACCGCAGGCTGCTGCTCATGAAGCGCCTCTTGCTATCCGGCGGGTCAACTCACGGCCCGTGCGGGCAATTTGTCATTGGTCAAATCCTCATTAACTGTTTGGCTGAATCCTCGCGTTAATGAAGACGGCCACCGCGTAGCCTTGCCTTGTCTTTGTCCCGGCTTTACGGGACTGCTTTCCCGCCTGCATTCCCCAGTCCTGGTCACCTCTGGCCAAGTGCTGGATTCCGGCTGCCGGCTGGTTTTTTCTAAGGAATCCGTTCCCTCAGCGGGATCCGAAAACCGAAGAAAAATTACCTCCGTTGGGATGCGAATGTACGCCTGTATGTTGTGGCTGTCAAGACCCTATCCCCATATATTGTACTAATTATTTTGGTTCTCTGCCGGATGCCACCATCGGCACTGCCCTAATGGACAACCAGCCCCAAACAAACGTAACCTACTGTGCCACAGTACTTTACAGAAACCACGGAACGAAGAAAAGCCCCGGAAGGTGCTGGAAGCTGCCCAGAAACCTCAACCCGAAAATTCCAATGCGTCAAGACGCGTCAAAATCACGGATGGTTGAAAAGCCCCCAAAATTCACAGAATCTGGAGTTGCGAACTACGC
>QIAW01000677.1 GCA_003225655.1 Acidobacteriota bacterium | reverse complement strand
CGCCGAGCGCCGCGTTCCCCAGGACGGCCGTTTCCGGGTGCGCTACAGCGGGCGGCCTATTGATTTTCGTGTTTCCATCATGCCTTCCATTCATGGTGAAGACGCCGTACTGCGCGTGCTCGACAAGGAATCTATGAGTGAGAAGTTTCGCAATCTCACCCTGGATGTTGTGGGTTTCAGCGCCCACGATATTAAGCGCTTCCGCATGTTCATCGCGGAGCCCTATGGCATGGTGCTGGTGACAGGTCCTACGGGCAGCGGAAAGACCACAACCCTGTACGCCGGTCTGAATGAGATCAAGACCGATGAAGACAAGATCATCACCATCGAAGATCCAGTAGAGTACCAGATTCGCGGTGTCACCCAGATTCCGGTGAACGAAAAGAAAGGGCTGACTTTCGCCCGTGGCTTGCGCTCCATTTTGCGCCACGATCCCGACAAGATCATGGTCGGCGAAATTCGCGACCAGGAAACAGCGCAGATCGCCATACAGTCTGCTCTCACCGGCCACCTGGTATTAACCACCGTGCACGCCAACAACGTGGTTGACGTGTTAGGACGCTTTCTCAACATGGGTGTTGACCCTTACAACTTTGTTTCCGCGCTGAACTGCATTCTGGCTCAGCGCCTGGTACGTATTATTTGCGAGTCCTGCAAGACACCGGTGCATTATCCCGCAGATGTGCTTGAATCCAGCGGTCTCAACCTTTCGGAGTGGAGCGATTTCACCTTCTACGAGGGCGCCGGCTGCATCGAGTGTGCCGGGACCGGCTTCAAAGGCCGCACTGCCATCCATGAACTTTTGGATTTGAGCGATCGCATCCGTGAAATGATTTTGACCCGTAAGCCCAGCTCAGAAATCCGCAAGGCGGCCCACGAGGAAGGTATGCACTTTCTGCGCGAGTCGGCCCTGGCTAAGGTTAAGACTGGAACCACCACGCTCAAGGAAATCAACAAAGTCACCTTCATCGAGACGTCACGTTAATGGCAACTGCTAAAAAAACCGCGCGTCCCATGCTCGCCTGCGAAATCTGTAGCGATCGGGTTATCGCTGCGCGCATCAATGAAGGCGGCGAATACATCGAGATTCACACCTCCCGCGCATTGCCTCCGGGAATGCTGGCCCCGTCGCTCACGGGAAAAAACATCCACGACATCGGCGTGCTCAGTGCCGTGTTGGCGGATGCTTTGGGCGCGCTCAGCGGAAGATTTCGCGACGTGATCGCGGTCCTTCCCGATCCCGCGGTGCGTGTGGTTCTGCTCGATTTCGATTCCTTGCCCCCGGCCAGGGAAGAAGCTGTGGGCGTCATTCGTTTTCGCCTGCGCAAGTCTCTGCCCTTCGACGTGGAAAAAGCCGTCATCTCTTATCACGTGCATCAGGCGCCGGAAGGATTGAAGGTCGTGGCTGCGGTGGCACTGGCCAGCGTGGTTGAAGAGTACGAGTCGGCGTTCGTGCAGGCCGGCTACGCTCCCGGCATTCTGATCCCCTCTACTCTAGCCTCGCTGGGCATTGTGGATGCCGGACGGCCCACCCTGGTCATCAAGACCTCGGAATCAATGACGACTCTGGCCATCGTAGACGGGCAAGCACTACGCTTGTTCCGCAGTCTCGATCATGCGGTTTCCGGAGCGAGCGATCCCAATCGTCTGGTCGAAGACATTCACCCTTCGATGGTATTTTTTCAGGACAACTTCGGCTCCGAGGTGGAACGCGTGCTGGTTGGCGGAAGCGTTTCCGCCGGTGAAATTGCTCCGGTGTTGCAATCCAATCTCACCGTACCGGTAGAAGAACTGGTGCCGGCCCGTTATATCAGCAGCGGCATTTCTGGCGGGAACTCGGCTGCGTCGCTGGCCGCGGTTGCGGGAGCGCTGCTGGCATAACATGCGTATCAACATCAATCTCGCCTCTCATCCCT
>QIAW01000153.1 GCA_003225655.1 Acidobacteriota bacterium | reverse complement strand
GACGACAGAATTGAATATTTGCGGCACAATCCAGTTCGGCGGGGTTTGGTGAAGAGGCCCGAAGATTACAAATGGCTGTGGGTGGAGAAATAGTACTGCACAACTGGGAAAGACTGTAAGCTGCAAGCCGAACACAGCCGGGGACGGCTGTGCCACACGGGTGATCAAGGTCTATGGCATTTCTATCTCTCAAACCGGCGAAAGCAGGCAGCAGCTTGCAAGCCAAACAACACAGCCGAGGACAGCTGTCCACATGAGCAATGAAGCCGCAAGCCGGGCATAGCCCTTCCGGTTGTATCAGTGTGACCAATTAAGCTTTGTTGAATTGAATTACTTATCTGACAGGAAGGCGACGCGCATCTGGCCCAGGCTGCTGACGTGCTTCATGAGATTTTGCGCCGTGGATTGAGGGCCACCGTTCAGCAGCCGGCGCAATTTGCCGCGTTCTTTCAGATCAATTCCTATAATCTCAAAACTCATTTGCCGGGGCTCTTCTTCGCGCATCAGCACCGCCGCCCGCACTTTGCGCACGCCGACCTGCAACTCCAGATTGGCCTTGGTGCCGCTTCCAAAGCGCGTGCTGGTTGTGCCGAATCCACCCCCCAGGCTAAGCCGGTCGACTTTTAATTTAGACTGGCTCTTGGAGGTGCTCAGAGTCCCGGAAACGCGGGCTGTGGGCATCACCCGGGGATAGCGCCGCTGGCGCGACCAGGGGCAACCGCTCGCGGCGTCCAGCGGCCCGAAGGAAAGATCGCTCTCGGTCAGACCCTTGGAGATGGCAAAGGCGCGTCCTTCCAGGGGATCAATCATCAGCAAAGCCTGTGCGGCGGCAATGCGAAGCTCAAGGGGATATTCCCACTGCATCAGGCGGCGGGATTCGATCATGGCGCACAGTTGGTTCGCCGCTTTGGTCTCGCGTAAACGCCCCAGCGCTTCCATGGCCTTAATGCGCAGATAGTCAGAACGGCTCTCGTCGACGGCGAATGCGATTCTCATCAGCCGCGGGCCGGCCTCGCGGTAGCAGCACCGGCAGCGGCGATCAGGCGTATGGCCATATCCTGATAGAAGCGGCTCCAGCTCGTGATGCGCCGGGGCAGCACGTCTTCAAGGCTGGCGGTATCGAGCCGGCTCAGGATGCCTACGGTCAGAACGGCATCAGCGGGAGATTCTCCCTTCAGCTTCTCTTTCATGTGTTGGAGGGCCGGAGGCCCGATTTGCTTAATGAGAAAGAGGATGCGCTCGCATTGATCGCGGCGCACACTGTGATCAAACTGGTGCAGCAGTTTTTCGGTCGCTGTCTGCGGGATGCAGCGCAGCATCTCCAGCAGGTCGGCGGAAAGCTGGGGGGCGCGCGTGGCTTCGCTCACAAAGTCTTCCAGTTTCTCCAGCACGCCAATGCGCGTGCGTATGCGCTCGGCAACGGCGGGGAACTTTGCTCTCAACTCCTCCACCGATACGATGGCTTGCTGCATGGCAACATACTGGCGATTACTGGCCGCCTCCTGGCTGAGGCGCACAAAGGTGGCAGTCAGAGTCTTCTGCAAGTCGGCATCCTGCTCCAAGCATAGTTGTTCCCCGACGATTTGCAGAGCGTCCTGCAAAAGCCCAGGAGAGCGGCCGTAGATCTCGGCCAGATGGCTCAGCCCGAGAGCCGCTTTCATGCGTCCTTCCCTTTCGGTGCTGTGCACACAGCGGGCGTAGTTCACCAGGATCTTTCCGGGAAGGCTTACCGCTTCCCGCTCAAGAAGCTCGCTAACGAATTGCGCCACGTTGCGCGGGGGAATGCACCAGGCATCGGAAGAGAGCAGAACGCTGCGCTTGCCTTGCTCGGGCATCGCCGCCCAGAATTGGCGGTCAAGAATGTCGGCGCGACTTTCCACCATCATTCCAGCACGCGCCATCTTTTCTTCGTGGGCATTCAGGACGCTGCGCAGAGATTCCATCTCGCGGCTCATGCGTTCCATCATCTCGCGCACCGCGTTGACCCGGACTTCACCGCGCTGGTAACGGTCCAGAGCGAATTTAATGGCCAGATCTTCGGCCAACTGGACCAGCAACGGCGTATCGGGCTGCGCCCCCTGGTGCTCGGCGATGTGCAGCAGGGCCTGTTGCAGGGCTTGCTGGCCAGCGTGGCTGAGTTCAGACACCTGCCGCTGGAAGTCAGCCGGGGCATCTGCCGGCGACTGGCTGTCAGCGCCGCCACCATGGCCAAAGCGGGTCAGCATCTGGATTACGTTAATAATGTCGGTTTCGCCCGGGGTTTCATAGATGGCCGCAGAATCGTCGCCTGTATTTCCGCCGGAAAATACTCCGCTTGAGGGCGTGAACACTCCGCTACTGCTGGTGAACACTGCACTGCTGGCGCCTTCGGCGGCGGCAATCATCTGTAGAAGCTTTTGCGGGTTGCTGAGCCAGGAGCGAATTTCACGGGCATGGTCGCTCAGCGAGCTCATGGCAATTTGCGAGGCCAGACTTGAGACCTCGCTCTCGTCGCCCGACTGGGCTACGAAGCGGACCATGTTGATGCGGATCGCGGATGTCTCGCCGAAAGATTTCTTCAGCTCCTCGGCCAAGACCGAGGATTTGTTGCCGGAGTTCATGAAAGCCCGCACAAAGCGCGAGAAGTCGTCTTCGGTGGTGGCTGCGGAAAAATGAATGCTGGCCAGACCCGCGGAATTGAGCATCTGGGCGAAGCTGCGCTCGGCGGCGGCGCCTTCCAGCGGGATTCCATCCAGCAGCAACTGCGTTCCTGAAACCCCCAGCAACACCCCGGTTTTTTCCGGCGGCTCGGCGGCGCACAGCTCCTTCCAGGCGACGTTAAACTGCTCCATGGTCCGGGCGTGGTCGCATCCGTACAGGCGGGCGTATTTCAGCAAGATGTTCAGGCTGCGGGCAAAAGAGCGGGCTGCCAGAGAACGCGCCGTATCTATCGTTCCGGGTGGGGGAACCACGGTGTACCACCTTGCCTCAAAAGAGTACATACAGTCTCTGCTCCCGAGGGACAGGGCACAACGTTACGGAAGTACGAGAGTAACCTTGCACCTTGGGATGTGCACATTTCATGGTTCAGGCGCCGAAGCACCGCTCGACAGGCGAAATTTCAGTTGCCAGATTGACGAAATGGGTTGAAACTTCCAGAACAGACATGAATCCCGGAATAAAAGCAGGCAAAACCGGAAAAGAACAGGGAATTTCACCTTCCGCACTGAAGATGCGCCTGCTGAAAAGGCTGCGCTGCACGCAGCGCTTTGAAAAACAGGCTTGGCAGGCGGGAGCCAGGCTGGTGGCCGGGGTGGATGAAGTGGGCCGGGGCTCGCTGTTTGGCCCGGTGGTAGCCGCAGCTTTACTCGCCGAGCGCCGCGAGGTGCTGGCGGAGCGCATTCGCGAACGCGCTCTGTGCTTTGCCATTGCCGCCGTGGATTCCGAGACCATTGACGCCATCAATATCTATCAGGCGTCGCGCCTGGCCATGCTGAAGGCGGTCGAACAGCTTTCCCTCAAGCCCGACCACCTGCTGATTGACGCCATGCAGATCGAATACAACTGTTCACAGACCAAGATTATCCATGGCGATGCGCTCTCGGTCTCGATTGCGGCGGCTTCCATTATCGCCAAGGTGGAGCGCGACCGCATGATGCGCGAGTTGCACGAGGTTTATCCGCTCTATGGGTTGGCCTCTAACAAGGGCTACAGCACCCCGGTTCACATTCGCAGCCTGCGCGAGCATGGCCCCTCGCCGTTGCACCGGCAATCGTTTGCTCCGGTATGGAATTCCAACAAGGCCCCGCAGGAAGTGCTGGAGTTCATGATGGAAGAGGCGGCGGAAGTTGCAGAATTAGCGAACTCGGAAGCCGAGCCAGTTCTTACCAGCGACGCATAGATCCCCACCCCCCTTGCTGCTAGGGGTGACCACTCCCAAATCAGTGTTTGACCCGCGTATTCATTGGGGAAATTGACTCTTGCCGCGGGGCCTAGCTGGTCGTGAAATCCATGAGATCTGAACAGGAGATGAGTTGTCAAAGAGGCAAAAAGCGCATTCTTGAATGCCTAGGGCGTGTTTCAAAAAAATCCGCGCGATGATTTATAGAGCGACCTCAGGGGCTGAAGCTCTTATTTTCAGGGCTCTTATTCGGCACGGATAAATCCGTGCCCTGATACAAAACCTATTTTTGAAACACGCTCTAGACAATGATGCATCGCAATGGGTGATATTTGAGGATTTGATATCAAAAAAGCTCGAGGTGGAAGCGGCTGATGCGTTCGTCGCTGGAATCAAAAACTTCAAGCACGAGCCGCGAGTCGGCGGGAATGTGATCGAGATCGAATGTTGCCCGGTAGATGCGCTCCTCATAAGGGATGGCCGCGGGCATGCCAATGAGATCGACATCGCTGGGTTCCAGCTCATAGGCGTCAAGCCCGCGAAAGACCTTCAGGCGCATATGCAGGTCCAGCAGGAATGTGTTTGTATCCTGCGCGGTGTTGACCTCAAGCGGCGGGTCTTCGTCCTTTAATCTATTCAGGGTAGTGGCGGTTAGCCGGAAGGTGACCTCGGCGGGGTAAAAGCTAAAGGGTGAACCGTTAGCATTCACAAGCCTGGTTTTTTGCGGCGCATCCTTGCGCTCGACCCCCTCAAAATTACCGCTCTCGGCAGAGGCGATGAGATCAACCAGGTGCTGGGAGGGCTGTAAGCGAATCTTTTCCGTCCCCAGTGGCACTATGGAGTGGTATCTATATACCAAATCTGTGGATGAGCGCGCCTGTCCAGCCCCGGGCAGGGTGAGAATTAACAGAAGGTAGGGCAAGGCCATCCACTTGGCATCAATCCCAAGAATCCGGATTTGATTGTGCCTAAACACTTTAACTCTTGCCGTTCGGCTTTACGACCGTTGATCCTTCTGCTTTGCGTTTCTGGCGGGCTGCATGTTACACATTCATAGTCTGCAATTGCTTCACCAAATCTTTTGCCGGAGAGAATATGTTGCGTTTGCTGTGTGTAACCGCCCACCCCGATGATGAGGCCGGGGGTTTTGGCGGCACTCTGCTGCACTATGCCCGCAAAGGAGTAGAAACCCATGTGCTGTGTCTCACCCCGGGACAAGCTGCTACCAACCGCGCTGGAGCGAAAAACGACGATGAACTGGCCGCCATGCGGCGCAGGGAGTTTGCGGCAGCCTGCAAGATCCTGAACGTTACCCACGGCGAGGTGATGGACTACCCGGATGCCCGTCTGTATCGCATTGACTTCTACACCGCCGTCGAAGACCTGACACGCCGCATGCGCAGCATTCGTCCGCAGGTGGTCATTACTATGGGACCCGAGGGCTCAATCACAGCGCATCCCGATCACTCCATGGTTTCGCTGTTTGCCACTATGGCCTTCCACTGGGCGGCAAGGAACAACCGCTTTCCCGAACAGCTCAAGCAAGGACTCGACGTTCATAAAGCACAGAAGTTGTACTACACCAGCGCCACTTTCACCATTCCCGAGAGGCCCCCGGTTTTCCTGCCGCCCATTACGGCGAGCGTCGACGCCGGCGAGTTCCTGGAGGCAAAAATCGCCGCCTTTAAAGCGCATACATCGCAGACGCCGTTATTTGCGGCCGTGGAAGCGACGCTGCGCAAGCGCGGAGCCAAGGAACACTTTCACCTGGCCGCGGCCGCGACCCCGCGAACCGTAGAGCAGGAGACGGACCTGTTCGCAGGGGTCGCCGCAGATTGAAAAATTATTTCCAGCCGCTCGGACCAGATCAGAACAGTTTCGTGATGCGTAGAAATTGAAAATCTAGTCTAACCACAAAGGACAAAGGTAAAAATCAAGGTATTTCTCAACACAAAAAAGGCTCCTCTCATTGAGGAGCCTTGATAAGTCTGGTTGGATTTTTTACTGCGCGTGGGGCCGGATGATGTCGGTCAGCAGGTCGGGCTTGCTGGGATCGCGTTCCAAGTGGGGATACTTGTTGCCTTCGTGATAATCAATCTTGAAGGTGCGGAAGTACTCGCCGTTACGGACCAGCAGCTCCAAGGGGGCGCTGTTATTGTTTTGCGCCGCCCGGATGGCGCTGGAGCGAAGCGTGGCATCGTATTTGTGTCCATTGACCGCGACCAGCAGCATTCCCGGCCCAATGCCGGCGCTGTAGGCGGGCGAGCCAACGACAACATCGGTCAAAACGTCCTCTTTCTTTTCCTTGTCAGGCCTGACGACGAAACCGAGAGAGTAGCGAAAATCGTCGTTGTGATTCACGCGCTGCTGCACGCGCTGCATGGCTGAAGGGCTGTCGGTATAGACCAGCTTCCATCCGCTATTTTCGATTCCGCCCAGAGGCGCCCCGGGCCCGTGGCCCAAAAGCCTGGTATTGAGGAAGGTACGCCAGTCGTTAGGCGCTACTTGATTTAAGGCGGCTACGACCTGGTCGAAGGTGTAAGGGACGACTTCGGGTGGGCCGCTCTGCCCTCCATGAAAGAGTTTGCAGAAATCGTCGAGCGATTTTTTACCCTGAGTGAGATTGCGGATCACGGTATCGGCCTCAAGCCAGATCAGCGAGCCCTCGGGGTAAAAATCAGTGCTGCGACGCCAGGAGGCCCAAGCGCGGCTGAGATTGCCGTAGGTATCGGGTGCGTCAACGGCGGTGTCGAGCACGTTGCGCCACACGCGGCCGGGGCGGGCGCGATCCATCTCAGCGGCGGCCAGGGCCAGTTCATCGCGGTACTCATCGGCCGTCCACAGGCGGCTGCGGGCGGTGAAGACGTTTCCCAGGTACGTGGTCAGCCCTTCGTAGACCCACAGCAGCTCGTCCTGCATGGGTTCCTGGTAGTCAGGCGTGGCCAACCCTTTTGGCCGGCGGTATTTCCCGTTCCAGGAATGCGTCATTTCATGCGGCATAAGGCCGGCGGAGTTTCTGCGCAAATCATCTTCTACAAGAGCGCCCTCCGCGGTGCGGTCATCGCTGGATTCATGATGCTCCAGGCCAAAGTGGGCGGTGTGATCGCTCAGCGTGAGCAGGAAGTCATAGTGACGGCAGTGGGTAGCGCCGAACAGCGCGCTGGTTTCCGCAGCCAGGTTCTTGAGGTGGGCCAGTTCGTCAGCGGAAATTTCCAGGGCGGACGGGACATCGGAAATAGCATCAAGGTAAACTTTGGGATCGGTATCACGCAATGCGATTTTGATGAAATATTCTCCGGCCAGCACCGGGGAATCGACCAGTGTAGTAAGAGAAACCGGGGCGAACTGTATGGTGTCGCCGCTTCCGCTTGCGGTCTCGAGCGCGGTGCCATATTTCCACCCCGCAGGCAGCTTCAGGCTGGCAGTGAAGGTAATGGCATCGCTCCTGAAGCCCTTGGGATACAGCAAGACCTGGTTCCAACTGATGATGGCCAGCTTTTCGGTCGCCGATGCACCCGAAGAAAACCCCTCGGCATCGGAGGGCGAAAGATAATCGAGCTGCACTTCAACCGAGTTGGCGCCCGGGGGGACAGTACAGTTCAGGGCGTAGAGGTCCACCGGGTCACGTTGCCAGGGGATTTCTTTGCCGCCGGCAAAGAACCTGAGTCCTGCCAGGTCGGCGATGGGGCCAGTGGGCGCGTGCTCACCCGGTATCCATTTCGGATAGTACAAGGTGAGCGCGCCGGGTGAGGCTTCGATATTCACTTTGGCGTGGAAGATTTTGCGCGGCGCTTCGGAGGCATCGAGGCTGATGCTGACCTTGGGCGCGGCTTTTTCAGGAGGAGCAGCGAAGATGTCTTGAGAAAACGAACAGAAGGCCAGAACGAACAGGGTGAGATAGCGCATGTTTTATCCTTAAGATCTCATTTCAGAAATGAAGCCATGATTAGCCGTTGTTACCTCAGGGTCTATTGATTCCTGCGTAAATAATGTCCTGCTTCACAGGAGCCAGGGCTAAAGCCCGATTCTTAATGAGTGCCTACTCCGGCCTAAAGGCCGGGGCTCCCACCGTGCGCCGCAAGCGGCAATCGGAGGCGAACATCTTTAACCCTGGACTACTTTTTTTTCTTGGTCTTGCCGGAGTCTCGCTGGGATGGAGGTTGCGATATCGCGACACTGGCCAGCACCTTGTTGAACGCCTCCTGCGCCGTCATTTCCTTCTTCCCGCCGCGATTCTTACGATACTTATGCTCGAAATTGCAGGTGCGGCAGCGCACTTGCAGAACCTCTTCACCCATCATGGCTACGATGGAGTGGTCCATGGTGCGCTTACAGCGGGAACAATGATCGTCAATGACGTCGCCGAGACGCATAGCAAAAGTGAGGAGTGTATCACAGGCGGCTACTGCGTGGGAGCGTAATAACCTTTACGGGTGCGCACGCGCAGTTTCTTGTTGTTCTGGGCTTCAATCTCAATGGTGCGGTAGCGGCCGTCGGCCTGGAAGTCGGGCGGCTTATAAGCCAAAGCATACTGGCTGCGCAGCTCTTCCTGGATCTCGGAAAAGGCGTTGGCCACATCTTCAATCTTGAAGGGAAAGAAAGCACGCCCGCCGGTAGATTCGGCGATATACTGCAGCACCTTATCACCATGCAGAACCATGCCGCTGGTGTTAGTGCTGATGCTATAGATGATGACTTCGGCACGCTGCGCCATCTCAACCGCCTCATCGCGGCTCACACGGCTCTGGTTATCTTCGCCATCGCTCACCAGAATGATAGCGCGCCGCTGGCCTGATGGGCTGGTGGTTTTCAGCAACTTGTCGCGGCAGGCATAGTACAAAGCGTCATACATGGCGGTACCTCCGCCGGGACGCAGCCCACGCACGCCACGCGAGAGTTTTTCGTTGTCGTTGGTGGAATCTTGCGTGACTTCAGCCGTGGTGTCGAAGCCCAGGACAAAAGCCAGATCGGTCTTAGGGCGCACAATCTGGTTCAAAAACTCGATGGCTGCTTCCTGCTCAAACTTGAAGCGGTCGCGAATGGAGTTGCTGGCGTCAATCAGAAGTCGAGCACGTGAATGTCGCTCTTGGTAAGGTTCTTGATGAACTTTCCGTGCTTATCAGTGACGGTAAAGATCAGGTTCACCTCGTTCACGCCAATTTTGATTTCTGGGGCCGAGTCTTCCGGAATGCCCGACTGGAATGAAGAGTTGCCAGCATTTTTGGGCGTAGTCTTCGGAGCTGCCGGAGGATTGGTGGGCGCGGCCAGAGAGTCGGCTTTTTGATCCTGTTGATCCTGGCCTGCGGCCGGTGCGGCCCCGGTCTTCTGAGTGCTCGCGGGAGCCGGCGCGCTCTTGCTGCTATCGGCCGGAGGATCCACCGGCTTAGCCGAGGGCGCAGGCGGTTTCTGTTGCTGCTGCCGCTCCTGCAGCACAGCCGAGGGCGCGGCAGGCAACTGATCTGAGGATTGCGCCCAGGCGGAGACGGTCAATAGTACCGCCCCGCAGACACAGAGCACGCATGATGAAGGTAGATACCTTGAAGGCATGGGATTATGACTATTATAGCTGGGATTTACTGTGCCGATTATAACTTCCCGCAGGAGAGGACTAAGGTTACCAAAGGGCATATACACCGGTTTCCGTGGCGCGGAAAGAAAAATTTATTCGACAGCTCCCTGGTGCAGAGCCTCCAAAAAGGCTTCCAGCTCCGGAGGCAGGCCAGAGCGAAAAGAGAGCGGCTTGGCGCCGCGGGGATGCAAAAACTCAATCTCCGCCGCATGCAGAAAGTTTCTCGCTGGAGGGCGCAGAGCCCTGATGCTGCCCTGATGCCGGCTTTGGTTCTTGTATTCCCGCGCCGCGCCGTAGAGAGCGTCGCCTACCACGGGATGACCCAGCGATGAAAGATGCACCCGGATCTGATGGGTGCGTCCGGTATCAATTTTGACCTCCAGCAGCGCGAATTTGCCCCACGGGGTGCGCATCCGCTCCAGCACCCTGTAGTGAGAGACGGCTTCGCGGCCTTGCCGCACCCGCGTGCTCATGCGCGTGCGCCGCGCGCGATCACGGCCAATGGCTGAAGAGATGGTCCCGCTCTCGTGCCGAGGCCAGCCTTGCACCAGGGCAAGGTATTTTTTCTTTACCGTGCGGCTGGAAAACTGCTCGGCCAGCTTGCGATGCGCCGCATCGCTCTTGGCAACTACGATCAGGCCGCTGGTCTCTTTATCTAATCGATGCACAATTCCAGCACGCAGTTCGCCGCCAACCTGCGACAACTTTTTGAAGTGATACAACAGGGCATTGACCAGCGTGCCGCGATTGCGTGCCCGCTCACTCGAACCGGCCCCGGCGTGCACCGTCATTCCCGCGGGCTTGTTGACGACGGCGAGGGAATCATCTTCATAAACGATGTCGAGAGGAATGTCTTCCGGTTCGGCGCGCAGTGGGGGCGGCGCTTTGATTGCGCCGGTGAGGCTGATTTCGTCGCCGCTCTCCACCGCGTAGGAAGGCTTCTGTTTTTTGTCATTGACCAGGACCTGCTCTTGGGAGATGAGCCGCTGCACCTGGGTACGGCTGACATCGGGGATGGTTGCGGCCAGGAATTGGTCGAGCCGGCGGCCGGCCTGGCCGGCAGAGACAACTAATCGAGTTGGCGATGGACCTTGATCGAGCCCGCTCAGGTGAGACAGCTTGCTCTCAGGCATGGGCTGAAGCCGCCGGTTCCGGATCGCGGCGGGGCATCCTCATCCACAGCAGGCCACCGGCGATGACCATGAAGATGGCAAGAAGCTGCGTTGTGGTCATCAGGCCGTTGAAAACGCTGCCCCGGTCGGAGTCACCACGCAGGAATTCCAGAAAGTAGCGTGCCACTCCGTAAACGAACAAATACGTACCGAAGATCTGGCCATCGAATTTCTTACGGCGGAACAGCCATACCAGAAATCCGAAGTTGCACAACTCAATCAGGAATTCATAGATCTGCGTAGGATGAAGGGGCACGCCCAGCGGCGTGCCTACCAGCTTTTCGGCCAGCGGATTTGTAAAAGTCACGCCCCAGGGAAGCCGCGTGGGCTTTCCATAACAGCAGCCCGCGGCAAAGCAGCCGAGACGGCCAATGGCGTGGCCCAGGGCGATCCCGGGGGCAAAGACGTCCATAGTCTTGAAGACCGGCATTTGATGACGCCAGGCATAGAGCAGCCCGGCTACGAAGGCAGCAGCCAGCCCGCCGGAAAATACCCCGGCTGATTGCAAGAAGTCGAGACTGAACAGTGCGCGGAGATTGTGCGAGTAGAAATTCCACTCATTCAATATCAGAAGCAGCTTGGAGCCGGCGATCGAGGCGAAGACGCCAACCAGCCCCAGCGACCAGGCCCGCTCCGGATCAACGCCTTCGCGGCGCGCAAAATGGACCACGGTGAACAGCCCCACGATCAGAGCTATTGCAACCAGCACACCGTAGGTAGGCAGGCTGAAAGAGCCGATCTGGAGCAGGCGGGGAAACATGAAAGATGTCTAGAAGATTGTAACAAGAGGAGGAGACGGGTCTGCCGCTGGTAAACAGTGAAGCCGACCCACGGGGCCGTGAGGTGAGCCGCTAATGAACCTGTCGTTAGACAGTTTGGGCGCCCTCCGCAGCCCTTTAGGCATTTCCGCATGACGGAACGTTGCACACCAGGCCGATTCGAGTCGGGCTCCCGTTCATTTGAATGTTG
>QIAW01000670.1 GCA_003225655.1 Acidobacteriota bacterium | reverse complement strand
CGGGGTCACCAGTTTCTGGCGACCAGGAAAGTCTACTGCGAGGCGCAAGCAGCCATCGGGCCCGACGACGTCTTTACCCTGCTGGCCTGGTTGAATGCTCACATGGAAGAAATGTCAGTGCCGCAGATACTGTCAACACTCAGGCTCACTCGCTGGGATCCCATAGCTCTGATGCGTATGTTTCCCATCCTCGCGCGCCAGCTCCGCAATGTCGTGGCTGAGCGCAACGACCTCCACGATGCCGTCATGCGCGTCTGGGCCAATCACTATCCTGTGAGTCCGGGTGAAAATGTCATTGCCTTCAACTGCGGCGTCATCCTGCTCGAACTGCGTTTCTACGAGGAGGCAATGTCCATGTTCAAGGCATCACAGCAGATACTCGGAGCTTCGGCGGCCACCAGTTACAACCTGGGGCTGTGTTCTATGGCCCTAGGCCGCCCTTCTGAGGCCCTCGCTTTTATGGCGGAAGCCTGCAACCTCGACCCCGCCTTCGAACCTGCCCGGCTCAGCCGCACCAAGCTCGAAGAACAGGCCGCGCAGAACAAGGGATGAAGAACAAGGGATGAAGAACAAGGGATCAATATCCGGAGGATTAATTTCTACTGGCTAAATTGCGTCGAATGGAGAGAATCACTGCCCGAATGTCATCGGCATCAGAGGCCTCAGGTAGCATCTTGAGGTAATCTTCAAAATCCAGCAGCGCATTGCGAATCTGCCCCAGGTTGTAGCGCAGTGCGGCGCGTTGCTTTACGTCTTCCGGAGAGCGCGGATAAATCGCCAGAATCAGGTCTGCCATGACCAGCGCCTTACGGAAATTCCGTCCCGAGAGATAAATCGTCTTCAGATTATTCAGCAGCCGCGTGAGCCAGCGTCGACGGCTGACGCTGGAAAGAAACTCGGACTGCAACTGCATCTGTCCGGAGTAAATCTGGTCGAGCCGCTGCTGGCACTCCTGCAGCGTCAGCAAAGCCCCGCTGTGAAACGGATCAAGAATGACTTGGCTGCCATCCACATCATAGTGCTTCAGCAGGAAATGGCCCGGCATACCCACGCCGAAGAGCGGTAGCCCGATGCGGCGTGCTACCTCTTCATAAACCAGCGCCAGGGTGATGGGAATGCCCAACTTGCGGTCGAGCACTTCATTCAGAAATGAGTTGCGGGGATCGTAGTAGTCCGCCACGTTGCCGCGGAACCGCTCTTCCTCAAAGAGCACGGTGTTGAGGGCGGCAATGGTCTCGGGTGGGGCGGGGTTGCGCGTCAAACGCGCCCGCACCCGCTGTGCCAGTCCTTGCAGGCGCGCCAGGTAAGAATCAGGATCGAGCTGAGGATACTCCGTGCGGGCAATGGCCAGGGCAGCGCGGGCCAAATCGATACGCTCATCTTCAATGCTCCTGTTGACCAGCACGGAAAAGTCTGCCAGTGCCGCAGCCGGAGCATTGTTCCTCTGGGGCGACATAGGGGTATCTTACACAATCCGTAGGCATTGGGAGCTTCCATGTCTGAAGCAGCAGCAGTGAACGCGACAGCCACACGCGGTCATTTAAACAGGTTTTTCAGGACAAACAACGCATTGGCGGGCCGTTCCGCCAGGCGGCGCATGAAATACGGGTACCACTCCGCTCCAAAGGGGATATACACGCGCATCCGCCAGCCGCCTTGCACCAGCTTGCGCTGCAGATCGCGGCGAATGCCGTAGAGCATCTGGAACTCGAAAGCATCAGGCGGAACGTTTTGCGCTTTGGCAAATTCCAAAGTCGCTGCAATCATCTTCTCGTCGTGGGTGGCGATGCCGTGATAGACACCGCTGGTAAGCAGCATCTTCATCAGCCGGATGTAATTCTCGTTGACCTCAGGCATTTTCTGGAAAGCCAGTTCGGGTGGTTCCTTGTAAGCGCCCTTGCACAAGCGGATGCGGATTCGCTCGCGCAGTAGCTGTTCGACGTCGCTTTCGCTGCGCCGCATGTAGGCCTGGATGACCGCGCCCACGCGCCCCTGGTGGCCGTTTTTGCCATGCAACTCGCGCACGAAATCGAGAGTGCGTTGCGTGTAAGGGGAGCCTTCCATATCCAGGCGCACAAAGTTGTTGTCTCGGACGGCGTGTTCAACCAGGCCATTGGTTATGTCGTGCGCCAACTTCTCATCTACATCGAGGCCCATTTGCGTAAGCTTCACGCTGACATTAGCGTTGAGCTTGCGCGCTGCAATTTCATCGAGCAGGCGGTGATAAAGCTCGGCATGGCGTTGTACTTCTTCGCGGCTGGTCACGTTTTCGCCAAGATTGTCCACGCTTACGGAACAGCCGCTGCTGTTCACTTCCTGCGTGGCTTGCAACACGTCATCCATCTGCGTGCCGGCCACAAAGCGGCGCGAGAGCCTGCGCCCCAGCGAAGACTTTTCTGCCATTGCGCGCAAGAACCGGCTTTGCGAGAGTGCAATAAAGAAAGCTCGTAGCAAGTGAGACCTTTAGTTTTTAATTAAGTGGGAATGCACACAAGTTTGTGTTACCCATCCAGTATCGCATGCGAGTCTTGTAAAACGTTGCGAGAGCAGGAGGGCGGAGGGGACTCAAGAGACTGCGGGCAAAGAAATCTGGCTGGCCGGCTGCATCGGCGCGGGAGAAAAATGCGCCCAATCGCTGGCGAGAAATTCTTCCACGGTCAGAGGCTTCGAGAAATAGTAGCCTTGGGTGAGGCCGATGCCGGCCTCCGCAACGGCTTCCAGGTCCTCTGCGTCTTCCACGCCTTCGGCCACGACCTGGGCATTAAATTTCGCGGCCAACTGCGCGATAGAACAAAGCACCGCTTTGCGATAAAGATCATCGTGCGAGCCGCGCACAACGTAAGAATCAATTTTGAAATAATCGGGCTTGCAATCGAGCATCATGCGATAGTTCGAATAACCCAGGCCTACATCATCGAGAGCAATGCTGACGGAAAGCTGGCGCAAGCGGTTCAGGGCATCCTGCAGACTGGGCTCCCAGAAAGGTTTCTGTTCCACGATCTCAATCACCAGTTGTGTGAGGGGAATGCCGTTCTCATCCGCCGTACGCACCAGGAAGGAGATGAAGTCGCTGTCGCGTCCCAAGGTCGAGGCATGAACATTGATGGAAATGCGCAGGCCCGCTGGCAGCCGCGCCGCGGCCTGTAAGGCTGTTTGCACGCAGGCCCGGTCCACCGTGCTCTCTTCGTGTTTGAGGCGTACATATTCGAAGAGCACATCGGCGCTTTCGAGGTTCGTTCCGCTGGGGCCCCGCATCAGGCTCTCGAGAGCATGCAGCACAGGGCCGCTCGGACTGAGGGCAATAACGGGCTGAAAACGCGCCGTCAACCCACCAGGCCCAAGAATGGCATTCAAGCCAGACAGCTCCTTCATGCGCATACTTTGCTTCCTAATAAGTTCTCCACGATTTGCGCGACCTCAGGAAGAGGCTGTGGCTTGTGCAGGAAAGAATCGACGCCCAAACGCCGGGCTTCACCCTCGGCTTCGGCCGTGCCATAGGCGGTCATAATGATAACGCGGGCAGAAAAACAACGTTGGCGTACAAAAGCGACTAATTCCAGTCCTTCTGCCCCTTGAATGCCGGTCAATCGCATATCGGCGATCACCATGGCATACTCCATATTGGAGATTAAGGCTTCGGCTTCTTCCAGCTCCCGGGCGCAGTCCACCTCGTAGCCGCACGTGGTGAAGTACTCACGCATGGCAAAAAGGATGGGTTCTTCGTCATCTACTACCAGCATCTTCCGGGGCATCAGACAAAGTAATGCACGTCCTAAGCCAAAACGGGAAGGGTAGAGTATTCTGGTAAGTAATTGAAAACGCAAGGGTTAATGATGTCATCCGGATTGTAGAAACAGTCTTACAAGGCTCTCAAATCTAGCTCTTGGACAAACAGTTTCTAAAGTCTGGACAAGGGAATCTGATAACGTTTTACCATGTTGTAGAGGGAGCTTCTGGGGATGCCAAGGCGTTTTGCCGCGGCTTCCACCTTTCCCTTTTCCTCGCGTAAGACCAGCTCAATATGCCGCCGCTCGACCTCTTCCAAAGTCAGATTGGAAGAATAGACTTCGCCGTTATCGCCCGGCGAAAAGGTGGGTTGTAGCGGGAGCGCAGCGGCCTCTAGTTTCAGGTCTTGGGGTTGAAGAAGATTTTTCTCGCTGAGCAAGACGGCACGTTCCAGCACATTGCGCAGCTCGCGGATATTACCCGGCCAAGGATAGCGGCGGATGGCGTCCACTGCCTCCGGGGAAAGATGAGATTCATCGCGTCCGCGATCTAGGGCAAGCGCTTCCAGCATGTGTTCGGCCAGCAGCGGGATAGCCTCGGGGCGATCGCGCAATCCGGGGACGCGCAGGGGCAGTGTGTTAATGCGGAAGAAAAGGTCCTCGCGAAAGCGTTTTTCCGCCACCATGTTGCGCAAGTTCTGATGGGTAGCGGCAATGAGGCGAATATCAACCACCCGGTCGCGGACTTCGCCCAAACGGCGAAAGCGTTTTTCTTCCAGCACCTTCAACAGCTTGGGTTGCACCTGCATATCAACGTCGCCGATTTCATCAAGGAAGACCGTTCCTTTGTGGGCAACTTCCAGCAATCCACTCTTGGCGGCGATGGCGCCGGTGAAGGCGCCTTTTTCGTGCCCGAACAATTCGGTTTCCAGAAACTCGCGGCTTAAGCCGGCGCAATTCAGGTCTACAAAAGCCTCGTCTGCACGCGTGGAACTCTGGTGTAGCCATGCCGCCAGCACGCTTTTTCCTGCCCCGGTCTCTCCCTGAATCAGCACCGGGCTTTCCGTGGCCGCGACTTTTTTGGCTTCTTCTTCCAATTGGTGGATCAACTGG
>QIAW01000152.1 GCA_003225655.1 Acidobacteriota bacterium | reverse complement strand
CAGTCCTTGTTGCGCGCGAAATTATCGTCGGTGATGAAGAAGCGGTTGATGCCCTGCGCCAGGTTGCGTCGGATAATCTGCTCCACGTCGTCGGCCGAGCGGCGGCGTGACTTGCGCCCCTGCACATTGATGATGGTGCAGAAGGAGCATTGAAAGGGACAGCCGCGGCCCGCGTCGAAGGTAGTGATCTTGCCGCCGGTGCGCTTGATGCGTGTGGCGGGAAGGATAGGCATAGGCACGCCATCCAGCGAAGGCAGGTCCGCCATGTAGTTGTAGAGCGGCTTGAGCGTGCCTTGCCACGCGTCGCGCAGGACCTGTTCGAAGCGTCCTTCGGCCTCACCGGCAAAAAGCGAGATGCCAAGATCCATGGCTTGCTTCAGTTCGGCGGGAACCTCCGGCAGCATAGAGAGGCAGCCGGAGACGTGAAAGCCGCCGATGCAGACCTGCACCCCTGCCGCTCTTAGCGGGCGGGCGATATCCATCGCGCGGGGATACTGATTGGACTGCACCCCCACGAGAGCGACAAGGCCAGGGCCGCTACCGATCTGGCGTGCGATGCGCTCCGGCCGGATATGCGTATTGCACTCGTCGAAGGCCGAAATGACGATTTCGACATCGTCACCGAGCACGCGCCGCTCCTTGCAGTCGAGCGCAAGGCCGTAAAGCACCGCGAGCGTATTCGAGGGAATGGCGGAGCGCAACCACTGGATGACGTATCCATCGTCGTCGTAGTGCGATGGTTTGATCAACACCAGCGAGAATCGCTTGCGCACCCGCTTAGCGGCCGTCCTAGAACCCCCTCGAAACGAATGGAAATCATCGCAGCACAATATATTACCCGGTATTTCCTTTTTGACTTCGAAAAAACGGCGATGAGTATCCCCCCTCACGCCCGTTCGCGACACTTATGATTCGCGACATTATGAAATGATGTGCGCAAGCCGGACACGAGGGCAGCAGCTTTGCGGAGTACTTAAGTGAAGATGCTGTTGGTTGTAGTCCCGTGCAAGGCCGGAAAAAACTCGAAACCGTTTTTTAACAACTGGCAACTGATGGCTGGCAACTGGCAACTGCTGTCATCACCTGCGGCAGCGGGGCGCGGTCCATTTGGTTTCTTCCCACGTAAATAAATCTGACTATGCCGCCTCGATCTACGACAAACGTCGCCGGCTTGGCGATATCAATGGCATCGAGGGCAAGACGGTTGTGCACGCCGTAAGCCTTGGTTACAGAGCGGTCTTCATCCAGCAGGAAAGGGAATGAGACCGGATGCTTGGTGAAAAAGCCTTCAGGCTTGAACATTCCGGCCCGCTTCTCGGCAGCGATAAAAAGTACAGACGCCCTGAGCTCCTCGATTTCTGCTTGTAGAGGCTCAAACTGAGCCATACGTTTTACGCAGTTGGGTCACCACGTGCCCCGCAGGAACTCCAGGATGGCGGGCCCTCGGGCAAAGGCTTCGCTGAGCGAAAACACTTCTGGACGGTTTGCCGCCGACAGGCTGAAATCCGGAGCGCGGTCACCGGTCTGCAAGGTATCTGATTGTGATTGTTCCAACATTTAATTTACCAGTGTATCAGTTAAGTGCTTATTCATTAGTAACTTACAGTTTGGATCAATAATATTTAAACGCGTTCAAAAAAGTCTTGACAGTCAGTGCAATTGGGAGCATTATTTGAACACGTTCAACTAAAGGAGTTCGGTAATGAGCGCAACCAGCAGAACCAAAGCCGAGGTAACGGAAGTCCAGACGGGGGTAGCGGTACAAGCAGCTGGCAGCCAACCGTCACTTGTGGAGCATGAAAGCCCGGTACCGGCTACCCTTGGAAAAAAGGGGGAGATGACCCGCCAGCAGATACTTTCGGCGGCCCTCAATCTCTTCCGCGAGCGCGGATTTGACGCCGCCACCATGCGCGATATCGCCGAATCGGCTGGGATGTCGTTGGGAGCTTCTTATTATTACTTTCCCTCGAAAGAATCCATCGTTTCCGCTTATTACGACTACGTGCAACAGGAGCACAAGGTGCGCGTGGAGCGGGAAATCTCAAAGGCGAAGAATCTGCGCCAGCGTCTGGGAATCGCCTTTCACACCAAGCTCGATATCATTCAGAACGATCGCAGGCTGCTGGTGGCCCTGTTCCGCTATGGCGGCGACCCGCACCATCCTCTTTCATGGTTTGGTCCAGCGACCAGCCGTCAGCGCGAGCTCAGCATGGCGGTTTTTGCCCACGCGCTGGGCGATCAGAAACTGCCCAAGGATGTTCGCTATTTTGCCCCGCTGGCGCTGTGGGCGCTGCACATGGGACTGATTCTCTACTTTGTGAACGATTCCTCCGACGAGCAACGCCGCACACGGCGGCTGCTGGATGGAACGCTTGACCTGGTCACCCGCGCCTTTGACCTGGCCACCGCTCCCGTTCTGCAACCGATTTTAAGACCTATTCGCAAGCGAGTGACCGAACTGCTGACCGATGCCGGATTGGCCCCGAACCCGGGGTAAATGGAGTGTTCACCACGGAGGCACAGAGTAATCATGGGATGTTAGTCCGAACGAAAAAACATTTTTGAGAACAATCTAGAACCCAAGAAACGAAATGGAGAAACGACCATGACAAACACGACAGCCATTCAGCACAGACACTGGTTTCCGGCGGCGCACGCGCAAGACCGTCCGTCGCCCTGGTGGTACTTCGGGCGCGCAGTGTATGTAAGCCGCCGCGACTATCGCAAAATCTTCTTCGTCTTCATTGCTGCGGGAATTCCGCTGGGTGCTGTCGGAGTCCTCTTGCACAAGCCGCTCTTTCTACGGGCAGCCTACGGGCTTGCAGGGCTAGGGATTCTTATGCTGATTTACTCGCTCATCGGCCTGTATCGCATGTATGGATACCCCGCAGTGAAATATCTGCGGCAGCTCCTGAAATTGGGCGGGGTCGAAGGCGCGGTGACCATCGCCGACCTGCACATCGGGACTTATCGCCATGCCTTTACTCTGAACCAGCTCTTACCCCAGGCGCAGATCTATTCGGTTGACTGCTGGAGCATTGACGGACCGCCGGCTGAGGCGGCTGTGCAGGATGTCCGTGAGCTGGAAGCGCCGCCGCGTTGTGAGCCGTGCATTGCTCCACTGCGCGCTACTGACTTCGCGCTCCCGCTGGAAGACGAAAGCTGCGATGTGGTTGTCTTCGGCTTCGGCACGCATGAAGTCCCAACCGATGGCCCGCGCCAAAAGTTGTTCCGCGAGGCGATCCGCATTCTCAAGCCGAAAGGGAAGCTGCTGCTCTTCGAGCATGGCTTTGATTTTCATAACTACCTGATCTTCGGCCCGGTCATCGGGCACGTGACCCGCCTCACTGACTGGGTGAAATTCATACAAGAGCGCTTCGACAACGTTCAGTATGAGCGCAGTTCACATGCGGTGGATCTGATTACGGGGGTGCGTCGTGGTTAATAAGACTCTAGAGCAAGTTGCGAATCCGGATGTAATCATCGTTGGCGGTGGGATCGCCGGCTTGGCGGCCGCGCTTCGCTGCCAGGACCGCGGCCTCACAGCGCTGGTCCTCGAGGCCGAGCCCCGCGTTGGAGGACGCATGACTACCGACCGCGTCAACGGGTTCCGCATCGATCGCGGCGTAACCCTGTTGGGGAAAAAGTTCACCCGCATGCGGAGCCTGGCGCGCAGGCTAGGCCTCGCGCCCCGGATGCACGACGGTTCCTTCAAGTTAGGTCTGGAAGATGGCCACACGGTCCGCTCTTTCCGCGACCGCCGGCCCGACGATCTGTTGCGCGACTCCGGCCTTTCATGGCAGGCCAAGCGCGCGTCGTTCCGTTTCCTTTTTGATCTCTGCCGCAACCAGACCAGGCTGGCCCATGGCGATAGCCAGCGCGCGCTGCACTTGGATCGCGAAAACGTGGCCCAGTATCTCGCTCATAGCGCCGGCGGCTCGGAGCTGCTGACGCGATTCTTTGAGCCCAGCATGTGTGGCCCGGTGGGCGGATCGGTGGCCAACCTCTCTGCTGAAGTCTTCTTTCAGACGATTCGTAACACGTTGGCGGCGGGTTTCTGGTGCGTGGATGACGGCGTTGATCTCATCCCAGAAACCATTGCGAAACAGGTTCCTGTGCAGACAAGCGCGCATGTGATTCAGGTTCGCCGTAAAGGACCGCAGGTTATGGTGGAAGCATTGGTAGAAGGCCGCCCGCGGCGCTACACCGCTCGCGGATGCATCTTCGCCATTCCCGGCCAGCTCGTGCCGGCGCTGTGTCCTGATCTTCCCGAGTGGGTTGTTCAGCCACTCAGCCACACGCGATACGCCAGCATGGCCAGCGCCCACGTCGCATTGCGCAAGCCGCCGCAGGCAGCTTACAGCGGCTACGGCTTTGCCGGCGAACGCATGGATGGCGTCCAAGCCCTCGAATTCGAGCACCTGCGCTCTCCCTTTCTCTGCCCCCAAGGCCGCGGGATGATTTCGATTTACTACAAACAGACGCCGACCTTTCCCGTCATCGCCTCCAGCGACGACGCTCTGCGCACCAGCGCCATTCAACTAATGCGCAAAACCTTCCCCGATATCGCGAAGGACATCCTTTTCGTTCATCTGGTCCGCTGGCCGGTAGGTATAGCGCTGTTTCCCGCCGGACGCCTGACCGAGATGGCCGCCTTGCGTACCAGACTGGCCGCCTGGGATGCTCCGCTAGATTTCTGCGGAGACTACCTCGACGGACTCTCCAGCGAAGGCGCCCTGTGCACAGGGGAGCAGGCGGCAGACCGCATGATTACCCGTCTTAACGACTACCGTCCGCTGGAGCGCGTGGTCGCTCGGCTGGCAGGCTGCGCGTGAGTTAATCGTGGTAGAGACGTAGCTCGGCTACGTCTCCAGGTTGTGTGGCACAGCCGTCTCCGACTTTGCCGCGTCGGCGTCCCGCCGGCTGTTCTGTAGGCATCTTGCCCACGGACCGCAAGACTTGTTTTCGGAAGGACACGGCTTCAGCCGCTGAGGTAAGCAGTTTGTCTGGCGAATTTGTCAGCAGCTTGTGAAGGCGATGTTCGACAAGAAAGGAACTCAACATGAACGAGCCAAAGAAATCCGGTCCCACCAAATCGCAATGGATTCTTGCTAGTGCCATTCTTGCTATTACCGCGGCTGTATTGCTTTACCGAATCCTCGTTTGGAAGCGGCTGGAGCAGACCTCGGCCCTGTTTATCGGCATTCCGGCTGTTTTGGCCATGATCCTTGTCATGACGTCACGAGCCAAGACTACGATCGGACTTGTTTGCAAGGTGACAGCAATCGCGCTGTTGCTCTCCGGGGTTTTTCTCGGCGAAGGTTTTATTTGCATAGTGATGGCATCGCCGATATTTTTTGCAGTAGCGATTTTGATCGGTTTGATCATCAGTAATGTCAGAGATCTGGTCAAAAGCAACAAGAGCACCACCTTAACTTCTCTTGTCCTTGTCGGTGTATTTGCCAGCATGTCTATTGAGGGCACAAGCCCCAAGTTTTCGTTTCCGCAAGAAGAAGAGGTCGCGGTCGCAAAAAGTCTGCCCGTGAATGCGCATGCTGTTGAAGATGCTTTAGCAGCTTCGCCGGTTTTTGATTGCACGCTCCCGCCCTTCCTGCAATTAAAATTCCCGCTGCCGGCGGAGGCGCACGGCAGCGGGCTTAACCTTGGGGACCAGCGAATCATTCACTTCGCCGGAGGCGAAGGCAAGCCTGGAGATTTAGTGATGGAGGTAGTTGAACGTTCGCCCGGTCACGTGCGTTTCCACGCCCTCTCGGATCACAGCAAAATCGCCCACTGGATGACCTGGCAAGATGCTGATGTGAGTTGGAAAGAAGTTGCGCCGGGAAAGACAACTGTGGAGTGGAAAATACGCTTCCGCCGTGAGCTGAGTCCGGCATGGTATTTTGCTCCCTGGGAGCGTTATGCGGTGCGGCTGGCGGCAGGATATTTGATTGACACGACGGCAACGCCCAAAATACTTTCACCGCGGAGGCGCACAGAGAAAAACCAAACAAACGGAATGAAGACCAATTTGGCCACGGATGAACACGGATATACACGGATTTTGAGCAAAGCTGTTCTTATGCAGAAGAACTAAACCATGGATCGTATTCTGCTCATTCGCGCCGCCTGTCTCTATCTGCCTTTGAGCGGGGCGGTAGCCGCATGGCTTTGGCGGCGGCCACCGCGCAACGAAGCTATTGCTGCCTTCATGGCATGTATGTGGAATGCTGCGCTCTTGCCGGTGCTGCACCTCGTTGCCTTGCATTTTGGATGGTGGCACTTCGAGGTGCAGGGCGGGCTCATGCTCGGGTTTCCGGTAGATTTGTACTTAGGATGGATCGTGCTCTGGGGCGTCATCCCCACGGTCGCTTTTCGCCGAACCAACCTCGCTCTGATTGCGATCATTTTCTTCGCTCTCGATCTTGTGCTCATGCCGCAAGCCGCTCCGGTGGTGAAATTGGGGAGAAGCTGGTACTTGGGCGATCTCGCCGGTGTATTCGGGTGCCTTATTCCTTCACAACTTCTCGCCCGCTGGACTCGCGATCAGCGTTTGTTGCGAGCTCGGGCTCTGCTGCAGGTTATTGTCTTCTCCATTCTTCCCCTGGGAGTGCTGCCAGCGGTCATTCTGGAGCAAACTCACAAGAGCGCGCTACCCTTGCTAACCATGCCAGGCTGGCGCATGAGCTTATGGTTTCATGCGCTGATGCTTCCCGGCGTGTTGGGCCTGTGCGCGGTGCAGGAATTTGTGAAGCGCGGTGGAGGAACTCCCATTCCTTATGATCCGCCGTGCAAGCTGGTCACGAGCGGGCCCTACGCTTATCTCCGCAATCCCATGCAAGTTTCAGCGACGCTGGTTCTTCTGCTTTTGGGGATCATCCTACGAAGCTATTGGGTCGCCGCAGCGGGGATCATGGCCCATATCTACAGCGCCGGCCTGGCCACCTGGGATGAAGGCGACGATCTCGCTAAGCGCTTTGGTGGTCCCTGGCAGCGGTATCGTACTCAGGTTCGCAACTGGTCTCCACGTTGGCGGCCTTGGTATGCGACGAAAGAGTTTCAAGAAAATGGACAGAGCGCCCGAATTTATGTCGCGCAGATGTGCGGCATGTGCAGTCAGGTCGCGGGTTTTCTGCGGCGGCGCAGTCCGGCCGGGTTGGAAATCATTGCCGCGGAAGAGTATCGACATGAGACTCTGAAGCGGATGACCTATGATCCTGCAGACGGTAGCCCACAGGAAAAGGGAATTGCCGCCTTTGCGCGAGCCCTGGAGCATCTTCACTTGGTATGGGCATTGCTTGGCTTCGCTATGCGCCTGCCGGTGATTTGTCAGGCTTTGCAATTGCTCGTGGATAGCTGCGGCGGCGGAGAACGCGAAATTGCGTTGCCGGTTTGCAGCCGGCCAACATGATAACTTACCCATTCACGCGCACAAGCGTGTGGTTATCAGGGCACGAATTTAGAGCTTGCGGGAAAACTCGTGGGGCGAAGAAGGACGTGTAGGAGCGTCAGACTCTAGATTTTGTATCGGGGCACGAGTTTACTCGTGCCGAAAGTCGTCCATAATGCGTTGGGCTTTAGCCCCTGAAAAACAATTTTGCTCCAAGTGAGAGTTTTTCCCAATCTCTTTATCCGTACCCTGACAATCACCGCGCTGACGCCCGTGCACTCTCACCCATTCTTCTCTTCCAGCTCGGCCCAACGCGCGTAAAGCGAGTCGAGATGCCTCTGCGCCGCTTCCATCTCGGCATGTGCGCTCAGCAGCCGCGGACCATCACTCGAAATCGCCGGGTCTTCGAGTTGGGCGCGCTTGGCTGCGAGCGCCTGTTCGGCTTTCGCGATGCGCTGCTCAATCGAGATACGAGAGCTTCTTGGATTTTTCTTTTGTGGAGAATGTCCCAGCCGAAGCCGTTGCGTGCGAAGACACACGGGTGGGTGTCTTCTGTTTGCGTTCTGCCTGCCGGGCCTCCCACTGTGAGTAATCGGCAAAAGTTTCTGCGTTGCCGTCTCCATCCAAGCCCAGCACGATGGTGGAGACACGATCAAGCATGTAGCGGTCATGGGTCACCAGAACCAGCGAGCCGCGGAATTCAAGCAGGCTTTCTTCCAGTATTTCCAGCGTCGGGATATCGAGGTCATTGGTGGGCTCATCCAGCAACAGCATATCCGCTGGCTGCAGCATGAGCTGAGCGATCAGGACGCGCGCCCGTTCGCCCCCAGAGAGCCTCCCAACAGGTTGGTTGAGTTGTTCGCCGCTGAACAGGAACCTTGCCGCCCAGGAGGCCACGTGAATCACCCTGTCCTGATAAACGACAGAGTCGCTCTCCGGCGCCAGGGCGCGGCGCAGAGTGACATTAGGATCAAGTTCGCGGCTCTGGTCGAAATAGACGACGCGCAGCCACTCGGCACGGCGAATCTGGCCACGGATGGCCGTCAGCTCTCCGCGCAGCAGCCGCAGCAACGTGGTTTTGCCACTGCCATTGGCCCCGACCAGCCCCACGCGCATGCCGGCGGAGATGATGAAGTTGAGCCCGTTGAAGAGCGTATGGTCTGCGATGTCGTAAGCAACATTTTCCAGTTCGATCAGCCGCTTGGTCTTGCGGTCGCTGGCAGAAAAATCGATCTGGGCGGTTGCCGTGCGGCTGCGCGCATTCAGGTCGGCAAGTTCGCCTATGAGCTGGTTTGCTTTGCTAATGCGCGCCTTCGACTTCGTTGTGCGAGCCTTCGGCCCTCGGCGGAGCCACTCGATTTCCCGATGGACAAGATTTTCCAGCGCCTCCTGCCGCTGCGACTGCGCGCGCAGAAACCCTTCTTTCTTTTCCAGAAATGTGCTGTAGCTACCCTGCACGCGAAGCGACCCGTCAGGATAAACGCGGTTCAGCTCAACCATGGCCGTGGCAATATTCTCAAGAAAATAGCGGTCATGACTCACGACCACGCTGGCGAATGCGGCTTGTTCCAGCAACTCTTCGAGCCACTCGATTCCTGCCAGGTCAAGGTGATTGGTGGGTTCGTCGAGCAGCAGTACATCAGGCGATTCGACCAGCGCCTCGACAATGGCAAGCCGCTTCTGCCAGCCGCCAGAGAGAGAAGTGGCTGTGGCTTCGAAGTCTTCAAACCCGGCGCGGCCCAGGGTTTCAGCAAAGCGAGTGCCGCGCTCCGATTCGGCGACGGCAGCGCGCAGCAATGCTCTCTCGACCACAGAGCGCACCGTATCCTCGGAGCTGAATCTTGATTCCTGCTCCACGTAGCTGAGCCGTATGCGTTTTCGCAAGGCCAGCTCTCCGCTGTCGGTCTCGACGCTGCCCGCCAGAATCCGCAGGAGCGTGGATTTGCCTGAACCGTTCGGACCGATGAGCCCAATGCGATCGCCATCGGAAACGATAAAAGAGATGTTCTGAAAGAGCGGTGAGGCTCCGAAGGCCTTGGAAATTCTCTGGGCATTGATAATAGGTGGCAACGGTTAGCGGTCTCCGAGAATTCAGATTATCAGTAAACGCCGATTACGGAGTCGTACGAGGTTTAGCCAAGCAAAAATAATCAAAACAAAAACCGCCACAGATGAACACAGATGAACGCAGATCAGCGCCGATTTCCGGAGATTATGCAGTCAAGCTGGAATCTCCAGGCCTCTCGGACTACAATCGAACCATGAACGACGACGAGCGTTTCGAGAATACTGTCGGCATCGAGCATGACGCCGTCAAGATTCGCGCAGTTACCTATGGCGAAGAGCCTCCCGAGGGCATCATCATGACCTCGCTGGATTGGGCGGTGAACTGGTGCCGCAAGAGCTCCATCTG
>QIAW01000671.1 GCA_003225655.1 Acidobacteriota bacterium | reverse complement strand
TTACTTTACGGCTGTGCTGAAGAAAAACAAAAAGGCGCTCGCCACCTTTGAGGCGTTCCCCTATGGCAAGAAAGGGGCCGGAGTTGGCGTCTCTCTTTGGCATCTCTCTTGCGCTCACAAGCGGTCTGCCAAAGGGTATACTTGCGTACTCAGGAAAAGTCTATGCCACTCGTCAACAGTGTGGGCACGTGTGAAGAATGTCACAAGATGTTCGAGTTCACGCTGTTTCACAGCGGGGTCACCAATAGCTGCTACGCCTATTGCGAGGGCTGCGGCACGACCGCCATTTTGGATATTTCTGATGGCCGCTTTCCCCTCGAATTAGTGAAATTTTCCGCCTACAAAGTCATTGCTCCCGATCTGGAACGCCATTTGAAGCCGTGTGCCTGTGGAGCGCGTTTTACCGCTAGGGCAGCGCCACAATGTCCGCATTGCCGCCAGGTGCTTTCCGCCGCCAAGGCGGCCCAGTACGTGGAACGCAGCGTCGCCAAAGGCTCACCCAACTGGCGATGGCAAATGTCGTGGAGCGGCAACTATTACATTGTGATTGAGGGCCGGCAGATCAGGAACAACTTCAAATGAGCAAGCGCATCCTGGAGTCAACCCCCCGATATCCTCTCCAATCGCCAGATTAACTTCTGGCTGCCGGTTTCATTGCTTGAAATGGAGCCGTTTTGCAAAGATCCCCTTTTGTAAAAGAATTGTAAAAAACTGATTGACATCTTTTCCCAAATTGCATAAATTGCTCCCCGGTTTGACGCCGGACGTAAACGGTTTTAACCACAGTACCTTCCCGACAGGAGCAGTCAAGTCTTGCGTTCACTGCAGGACAAACTTATGGGGGCCGTCGGGGCTCAAAGGGACTTGTAAAACCTTCCTAGGGGGCCGGCGAACAAGTCCGGACAGGCCAGAATTAGGTATTGGTCTGTAGTTACACCTTTACAAAAATTTAAAGATCCCAGTGATGCGGTAGGTAGCGGGACTTGTGTTTTCTTCCCAGTCAATCAAGTTCCGCGCAAGATAGCTTGTCTCTTCCGTGAGCGGTTGTTCGAAGGTTGAGCGATTCGTGCTTACGGTGTGGAGCGCGACTCTTATCTTTTTTCCGTAGGCGGCAGGTCTATATCTCTCTGGAGAGGCCGCATGCGGGTGAACTCTCTCTGTGTGTTCCCTCCCCGGGAATACACAATCACCCAAAGAGGAGAATTAGGAGCATGACCCATCAAAATGTAGTTCAATTGCTGAAGCAGGCGCGTTTGTTAGCAGTGTGCCTTTGTGTTTTCCTTGGCGCTGGAATACTTCAAGCCCAGACTGATCCCGGACCTCGCGGCGGTTCCGCCGGAGCCGGCGGCGCCTTCCCCACTCTCAACGCCAACGAAGTAGCCTTCTTCAACCAGGCGCTGAATACCTTCAATGAAGTCGACTCGGTTACCGGCGCCATTCCTGGGGAAGACAGCGCGGGTCTGGGACCCACCTTCAATGGCAACAGTTGTGCGCAATGCCATGCCGAACCCGCAGTCGGCGGCACCAGCCCTGGCCTCAACAGCCGAATTAATGCTCGGCCCAACCCGCAGGTAGCGCTGGCTACACTGGATGGCGCCACCAACACCGTGCCCTCGTTCGTTACGGCCGGCGGCCCGGTACGCGAGGCGCGGTTCACTTCAACCGACACGACTAACATCTATGCCCCATTGGATGGTGGCGTGCATGGCTTGTTCACCATCAAGGGCCGCACCGATGCACCCGGCTGCACTCTAGCTCAGCCCGATTTTGCCGGCCAGCTTGCTGCCGGCAACGTGACCTTCCGCATCCCCACACCCCTCTTCGGACTCGGGCTGGTGGAGAACACACCGGACGCTACCCTGCGGGCCAACCTGGCTGCGAATGCATCGGCCAAGTCTGCTCTGGGTATCTCCGGACACTTCAACACCAGCGGCAACGACGGCACCATCACCCGCTTCGGGTGGAAGGCCCAGAACAAGTCGCTGCTGATCTTCACCGGCGAGGCCTATAACGTCGAGCAAGGAGTCTCTAACGAACTGTTTTCCAATGAGCGCGCGGCAGTACCCGGCTGCGTGTTCAATGCAACCCCGGAAGACAGTACTCCGGTTCCGCCTGACGTTTCTGACACCGGAAGTCCGGAGTCTGACTCCACCAACTTCGCCGTCTTCATGCGCCTGACGGCGCCGCCGACACCGGCTCCGCTCTCGGCTTCCGCCGTGAATGGCCAAGCATTGTTCAACAGCACCGGCTGTGTTTTGTGTCACACCTCGACACTTAAGACAGCGGCATCACCGTTCACCGGTATGTCCAACGCCACCTATCACCCCTTCTCTGATTTCGCTGTCCATCACATGGGCTCGACGTTAACGGACGGCACGAACCAGGGAGGGGCGGGTCCGGATGAGTTCCGTACGGCTCCGCTGTGGGGCGTTGGCCAGCGTTTGTTCTTCCTGCATGATGGCCGCACCAAGAACCTGTTGACGGCCATCCAGGCCCACTCCAATCCGGGTAACATTTGCGTGACTACCCAGAACTACCTGGAGTTCTCCACCAATGGCGGCGCCTCCTACTTCCAGCCCTTCACTAATACCCAGGTGTGCGGCTCGGAAGCCAACGGGGTCATCAACAACTTCAATGCGCTCTCTTCATCGCAGAAGCAGGACATCTTGAACTTCCTGCGCTCTTTGTAGTAGCGTCATTCACATCAACCGGGACCGTGGAGGGCATGAAGATGCCCTCCACGGTCTCGCACTTCAAAATTTGTCCATGTACTGTCGCATATTTCTCATTGCCCTGTTGACTTCCGTTTCCGCCTGGTGTGCCGCGCCTGCCGCCTGCGGACCAGCTTCCGAAATTCAGGCCGCACTGCAGAAGGCCGCCGTGGCGGCGAAAGACCCTGCGGATTTCGACCATAAGATCGCTCCCTTCGTGGCTTTGCGCCAGCGCTACCCTAATGACCTGTTCGTGCACGAGGGCTACCAGGATGCCGTGAACCAGTACGGAATCGAAGGCCACCTGCGCTCCATGACCGATGAATATCAGGACCTCTCGCTCAAGCACGAAAACGATCTCATGTACCGTTACTTGTATGCGCGCAGCCTGATGGGCCGGAGCACGCGCGCGGCCATCCAGTCGCTGAGCGAGATCACCGCCGCCAATCCGAACTTTGCGCCCTCGCACCGTACCCTGGCGGAAATCTATGGCTCAGAAACTTTTTCCGATGCGCGAAAACTGAAGGTTGAGCAGCAGAAACTTCTCGCGCTTTGCCCCAGCTCTTCGCTGCTGAAGCGCCCATCCCCTTTACCCGCCTTGAGTCCATTGCTGGAACGCGCTGAGCACTTGCTGACCATGAACAGCGTCAATCTCGACGCGGTTATCGATATGGCGTTTCAGGGCCTTCGTGAGGATGAATGGCGGCTGCAGCGCATTCGTCCCTTTGACTGGTACAGCGTTGATTTCAAGCGCCAGAGCCAGCGCGAGTTGCAGTCGAGGTATTGGAGACTGTGGACCCTTCAGGTGCGGTGCTACCGCAAAGCGGGCCAGCCCCAGAAGGCAGACGACGTGCTTGCCTCGATGGATCAGCGGGTCAACTCCTTTCGCAAAAGCAATGATGCCTTCTATTGGGGCCTGCTGACCACGCTGGCGACTCTCTACGCGGAAGGCAAGCAGAAAGAGCAGGCCACGCAAAAGCTTCAGCAGATGGAGCAGTTGCTGGTCGAGCATCCTGACGCAGGCCGGGCCGCCATGCTTGAAGATCTGCGCAAACACGTGTGGAGCAGCTTGTAGCCAGAACTGCCCTAGGAGCGGCGGCGCATTGCAGCGACGCAACCCCGCAAGTTGCACCAGAGATGGTTTGGGAATACGAGGAATGGAAATGAACCACGGCATAAAGAATATTTTTCCCGGCACGACTGCATTCATTCTTTTCTGGATCGCTGTCTGTTTTGTCTTTCCCTCTTGGGCTGCTGCCGCAAACACCATTACCGGCTCGGTGCGCAATCAAAGCACCGGCCAGCCTTCGGTCGCGGATGAGGTCATCTTGCTGCGGCTATTGGACGGAATGCAGGAAGAGGCGCGCACCAAGACCGGCTCCCAGGGCGGCTTTAGCTTCAACGTGCAATTTTCCCAGGGCCGCTACCTGGTTCGCGTGATGCATCAGGCGGTGAACTACGATCGCGAGGCCGCTGCCGGCGGAGACGTCGCTATTAATGTCTTTGACGCCGCGCCGCGAGTGAAAGGCGTAGGCGGCAAGATTGCAATCATGCGGATCGGCTCGGAAGGCAACTCGCTTCATGTTTCCGACATGTATGACATCAAGAACGATTCCACTCCGCCGTTGACCCAGGCAGGTGAACGTACCTTTGAGTTTTATCTGCCGGCGAAAGCTGCCATTTCGTCTATTCTGGCGGCCGGCCCTGGCGCCGGCGGCGTAAAAATCACAGCCACGCCCGTGAAAAAGGAGCCTGGGCATTACACTCTGAGCTTCCCCTTGCGCCCGGGCGAAACCAGGTTTGCGGTGAATTACGAGCTGCCCTACGACGGTCATGGTGTTTTGCGGCCCAGGCTTTTCTACCCTGTGCAGCAGTTGGCGGTCATGCTTCCACCTTCCATGACATTCAGCTCGCATTCGCCGGGCTTCCATCCCATCCTCAGCGACAAAAACTATCAGGTCCAGGCTGCCAACAACGTCGCAGCCGGTGAGGTTCAGGCCTTTGAAATCTCGGGCAACGGAGCGCCGCCGCCCATCAGTGCCCGCGCTCAGACTCAGAGCCAATGGCAATCCAACCCGCAATCTGCCGCGGTTTCGAAACCTCCTGTGTCTGCGATCGAGAGTTCCAACTCTGCCGGCGCAGGCCGGCGCTCGGTGCTGGACTCAAAAGCAACCTCGACTCTAAGCCGATCTTTACCATTTCAGGCGGTATTGGGTCTGGTTCTTGTGGGCGGCTTGGCATTGCTGTTTTGGAGCAGAATGCGGATCAATGCAGCAACAACAGTCGCACCTGTGATCAATGCG
>QIAW01000151.1 GCA_003225655.1 Acidobacteriota bacterium | reverse complement strand
AGCGGCTACACCTCTCCACAGCGAATCAAGCCCCCCTGTCATGCTGCCCAGATATCGTCTGGTCTGAACTGGAACACCCGGGCCTGAGAAACAACATTCAGAAATCAATGTCGTCTCCCAGGGCCAATTGCAGTCGAGACCGTAATCAGTGGACGTTGGTCAAGGTGATCAGCGGAGGAGTGAAGCCAGTTACGTGAAGGGTTGCTGGATCTACATTCACGTGAACGGCATTCGCGATGTTGATTCCGTGGCTGCACGTCCCTGTTATGTTGGCGATGGTGATGCCGTCCGTCGGTTTTTGTAACCAGCCCACCATGTCGGCCAGAGTGCCTCCGTGGATGCTGCTGTTGGTCACGCTGATATTGCTCAGCTGCGGCACACCGGCCAATCCGGTCACTGGATTGGAATCCGTTTTGCCCTCACTGAGTTTGAACAAGATCATTGCAACGCCCAGCGAATTCACTCCTTGCGCATCAATATTGCGAATAAATCCGCCCCTCCCGATAGGGGCCTTGAATTTGAGGGCCGCCTGGCCACGGGGTCCGCAGGTGATATTTCTGATGGTTACACCGTCAATGCCGCCAGACATCTCGCTACCCAACGTCACGCAGCCTTCGTTGGTGGTCATGGTTGAATTCGAGATGGTGATGTCACCCGAAGGCTTGCCGATCGTGACACCTTCCATACCTCTGCCTGACTTGATGGCAATGGCGTCATCGCCGGTATTGATGGTGTCATGATCAATCAGCAGGTGCATGGTGGAATCCGGATCAATACCGTCGGAGTTGCCGCCCGAGGTCGTGATAGTCGTGTTGGTGATAGTAACGTTAGTATCAAACACCGGATGCACCGTCCAAACGTTATGGTTGGTCAGGTGCATTCCATTGATCGTAACCCCAGTGCAGTCCACTGGCATAGATAAGGCCACGGTGTCCCTGAGCAAGCCGGCCTTCCCAACGGATGGTAATAACCGGGTAGTCGGCCGCATTGTTGCTGCCTTGCACGGTGGCGCCGGTTGCAACATTCAAGGTTGTATTGGAAGACATGACAACGTTCCCGATCAGGTAAGTCCCCGGGGCCGGCACATTGACCAGACAACTCGGATGAGACTTGCAAGCGTTCAGAGTCTTCTGGAACGCCGCGGTATCCAGAGTCGTACCATTGCCGGTTGCCCCGAAGTCGCGCACATTGAGCACAGTCTGTTGTGAGCTGATGTTCAGGGTGACATTCGCGGTGTGGGACAGGCTACCGCTGTCGCCCGCGATCATGATGGTGCTGCTGCCGATCGGCGTGGAACTGCTGGTGGAGACGGTCAGCGTAGATGTGCCGGAGCCGCTGACCGATGCCGGATTAAAGCTGGGTGAAGCCCCGGCCGGCAATCCAGTCGTGCTGAACGCTACATTGCCGTTGAAGCCGTTTTGCGGGGTCACAGTGATGGTGTAACTAGTGCTGCTGCCTGGTGGTACCGTTTGCGAAGACGGTGTAGCGGAAAGCGTAAAATCGGCCGTGGCCGAGCTGGTGACGTTTAAAGTTACATTCGCCGAATGCGAAACGTTGCCGCTGGTTCCCGTGATGGTCAGGGAATAGCTGTTGGCCGCAGTCGAGGTAGTGGTCGTAACCGAGAGAAGAGATGATCCCGGAGCGCTCACCGAAGCCGGGGTGAAATTGGCATTGGCGCCACCGGGTACCCCGCTGACACTCAATGCTACATTGCCGCTGAAGCCATTGATTGCGCCTACATTCACCGCGTAGCTGGTGCTGCCTCCGGTGGTTACGGTTTGCGATGTGGGTGGGGCAACGGACAAAGAAAAATCCGGCGTACCGCCTGAGCCCGAGGAAATGGCAAAATTACAAACAGCCAGCGAGCCTGCGGTAGCGCCTACGAAGACCCCGAAGTTACTAAGGCTGGTCACCGTATTTTGCTCGGTGCGAAAAGCGAAGTTGCTTCCGATGGTCAGCTCCGATCCTCCTGGAGGCGTCACAAAGATCGAATAGGTATGCGCCGGTATGTTCACCACCAGGCGGAAGTGATAGGTCGAGCCGCCGGTATAGGGAATGTTGGTCTGAGAAGCGTAAGCTGCACCGTTACGCGCCAGAATTATGCCCATAGTGCCGTTAAAGGCCACCAGATTGGCGAAATCGGAATATGCGGCTCCCGCGCTATGCGACAGACCCACCACACTGTTCATGTTGCTCAGTGAAGGCGTTGCATCAAAGGTGGCGGTAAACGTTCCCGTTTGGGTTGCGAAGGCTGTGTTCACCCATCCATGCGTCGCGGTTGCGGTTACACACTGGGCTGTGCTCTGAGCGGCCAACGCTGCTAGAAGCAACATACAGGACCATAACGTTCTGCGAGGTGATACCGCTTGCATCTTCATGCTATTCCTTCTTTCCAGCGCCGTGCTCCGTGGAATTGGTCAAACTACGTTCAGGTCTTTCGATGCGTTTCTGATCTCAGCACACGTGCTATCCAACAGTGACTCGTCCTGGATTGTGCGGATGTAAGGTTAGAGGTTCGGTGGAGTTACTGGTGAACTGCACCGAGTCTGACGGCTTCATAGACGCGTAAGCTTTTATAATTCTCCCCGCAGAGTGTCAAATCAAAAACGTTAAAGAGTGTCTTCAGGAAAACTCAATACACTCAGGGCTGTTTCTGAATTGATTTGGACAGCAACTTCGAGAGATGTTTCAGGGCACCTGCGCAACCGGGACGATTTAGTTTCTTACGCAAAACTTGCACACCGTGCGCGAACGGTACGTCTGACCTGGCTGCAGGATGGTGGAAGGGAAGCTGGGATGGTTGGGTGAGTCGGGGAAGTGCTGCGTCTCAAGACAGAAGCCGGAGCGTGGCTGATAGATGTATCCTTGCCTTCCAGCAGTGGGTTTTCTGGCGATGCTCCCGTCGAGGAAGTTGGCAGAATAGAACTGCACACCGGGCTCGGTCGTCGAGACTTCCAATACACGGCCGCTCGCCGGCTCATACACGCGAGCCACGAGCTCCAGGCCGCTGCTGTTTCGATTGACCACAAAATTATGGTCGTAGCCGCGGGCCAGCTTGAGTTGCTCGTAGTTGTCGTTGATGCGGGCGCCGATCGCCGTGGGGCGGGTGAAATCCAGCGGCGTTCCGCTCACGGGCCGGATCTCGCCGGTAGGAATCAGCACGTTATTGATGGGGGTGAAGCAGTCCGCATTCAGCGTGAGTTCATGTCCAAGCACGTCGCCCGCGCCGTCTCCGGCTAGGTTGAAGTAGGTGTGCTGGGTGAGGTTGAGAGGCGTGGCCTTGTCGGTGGTCGCTTGATAATCAAAGATCAGCTCATTGTTATCGGTCAGCGTATAAGTGACCCTGGTGTTCAGGCTGCCGGGATATCCTTCTTCGCCATCTTTGCTCAAGTAGGTGAATACGGTTCCCTCTCCTTCCTGATTCTTGAATGGCGCCGCCTGCCAGAGAACTCTGCTGAATCCCTTGATGCCGCCATGCGAGGCATTGGGCCCGTTATTCCGGGCAAGCGAATACTCCACGCCATCGAGGGTAAATTTGCCGTTGGCAATACGGCCGGCATAGCGTCCGATGATGGCGCCCAAAAAGAAAGAATTGACGAAATATTCTTCCACGCTGTCGAAGCCCAGGACGACGTTCGCCGGCTTCCCATTCCTGTCGGGAACAGCCAATGAAGTGATGGCTCCGCCGTAGTTGATGGCCCGGACCTCGACTCCGTGCGAGTTCGTCAGCGTGTAACCGTCAACCTGCCCACCCTCGGGCGTGATTCCAAGCGCCTGATTCCTGATCACTGTGTGGAGTCCTTGTTGAGAAGAAATTTTGTGCAGAGATTTATATAGCAGAGATCAAAAAAGAAAGCACCTCATCCTTAGCTGATGCTAAGGATGAGGTACTGATGAATCGGACCGTGCAGCTAGAAATCGAAGCGAAGACCGAGCTGGAACTCGCGCTTAGGTCCGGTGATGGGATCCACCGAAGTGAAGGCGAGAGGCAGGCTCGGGGATATTCCTCTAATTCCGCTGGGATTGGTGGCCTGACCTGAGACCAGGCCGTAGTTTGCGCCGACCACGTTATTGACGGTGGCAAAGTTCGTGCGGTTGAACAGGTTGAAGGCCTGAGCGCTAAATTGCACGCTCCATTCGTGGCCAAAGTGGAAGCGCCGGCTCAATCCCAGGTCAAAGTTATAGAAGTCCGGACCAACGCCCGTATTCCGTGGGACACCAATTGGGCGGTCTGTGTTGGAATGGCGGTCGCCATTCACGTCCGTTCCCGCGAGCAGATTGAACGGGTGTGAGGTATTGCCGCGGAAGACCGGCGACAGGGTGAAGCCTCCGAAGACAGCGGAGGCCAAGCCTTCGCCCTTGAAAGGACTCTCCAGAAGACCGGCGATCACGATCTTGTGCCGCTGATCGAACTCAGAGACTGAGCGCTCGGGCCGCAGGTTGATCTGGTCGTTGGGCTCATAGTCACTGTTGTAATCGGTGGAGTTGTCAATCGCCTTGCTGTAGGTGTAATTCATCAGCAGCGAGAAGTGGTTGGAGAAGCGCTTCTTCAACTCGAAAATTCCGCCGTGGTAAATCGCGGATGCAGACGAGGTATACCTGTTGTTCTGCAGCAGATTCGGGTCTACAAAACAATTGACGATAGCTGCCCCCGCGCAGGGAGCCGCATTCAATGGATTCGGCAGTCTCGTGTTCCAGTTCCGCACAGAGATACTCTGCCCGTTGGCTAAAGTTACCGAGGTAAAGGGCGCCGGCAGCAGATTGGTATCAACTGCCCGTGGCAACCGGATGGTATGTGCGTAAATGTAGTTGGCGGAAACTGAGAACCCCCATCCCAATTCACGCTCAATTCCAAACGACCCCTGCTGCGAGTAAGCATTCTGGTAGTTCGGTGTCGCATCGAAGAGCACACTCAACGGAGGCACAGGGCCGGTGTTGGAGACGTTGATGCCGAACTGCGTCAGATCGGCAGGTGTAATGCAGGCAAACTGGCCGGCCGCAGGCGTATGGCACTGGACTTTGCCTTGCGCAAACAGCGTTTGGAATACGGTGGCCGAGGTCAGTGCGGGATTGCCGGGTTCGCCAGAAAGGGGCACGAAGTAATTAGAGATCTGCCTCTGGCCATTGATGTTGCCCAGGGTGCGGACTACATCGTCAATCTGGTAGTAGACCGGCGAATAGAAGATTCCGTATCCTCCACGGATAACGGTCTTGCCGCTCTTGAATGGGTCCCATGCGAAAGAAAGACGCGGCGCAACATTGTCGTTGTCCGTATTGACCGCCTGGCGCTCATCCAACTCATAGCGTGCCCCGAAGGTCAGCGTGAAGTTCGGCTTCGCCACCCAGGAATCCTGCCAATAAAAAGCAGTCAAAGGAAGGGTAGCGGCCAGCGACGGATTACCAAAGCCCTGCTGATAGAACTGCGGCAAGCCCAGCGAGACGTTTTGAATCGAGTTGAGCATGGCTGGCTTAGCCGTGAGTCCGCATGCGGCTGGTACCTGCAAACAGGGACTCAAGATGCCGCCCTGCAGCGAGCCGAAGACAAAGCGTCCGGGGAAGAAGGTCTGGGAATCGGTGCGGTTGCGGCGAATCAGATCGTAGAAGCCAGCCTTCATGGTGTGATGGCCAAGGGTCCAGGTGACATTGTCCGTGAACTCGTAGCGGTGCATCATGGTGGAGTTGGGTAGAAAAATGTCGCTGCCGAAAGAGGCATAGCCGGGAATATCAATGCCTACCTGGCCTTGGCTATTGGGGATGACATTGAGCTTCGAGAGGTTCCATTGTGCGCGGATTTCATTGAGCAAACTTGAGTTGAACTCATGAAACCAGCCGACTTGCGCCGTATGGTCAAGGCCCTTACTGGTAAAGCCGCGTGAAACCCCGGTGAGCGCCTGCAGAGTGGAGTTGGCTGAATTGTCGCGGCCAAAGTTGTAGCGGAAGTGGAGCGTATCCACGCTGCTGAACTGATGGTCCAGGCGGCCCGAGGCCAGGGCCTCGTTTTCAGAGAAGGGAAACCTCCCGCCGTTGAACTCGAATTGGTCAATGATGTACTTGTTGCGCGGCGAAGAAGCCGGATTGATAGTCAGGATATTCGTGAGGATGCCGGCACAAGTGGCAGCAGGTAAGGCCGGCTGGCCGGTGAGGCAGGGAACCGGGGTGCCGCCAAGAGCTGCCAACCCATTGATAATGGCCTGCTGGTTATTGAATGAATCGGCCTGGGGACGGAATATATTGGTGTTGGTCAGCAAAGGCACGGCGAACTGCGCGCGTTGACGCAGACCTTCACCTGAGAAGAACACGAAAGTCTTGTCTTTCACCAGGGGGAAGCCCAGCGTGGCGCCGAACTGCTGCCGGCTTAATCCATTCTTGACCGGAGTGGCCACTGAATCTGGCAGAGCCGGATTGAACGTCTGTCCTAAAGCTAAAGCTTGATTGAAGGAAAAAGGGTCCTGCGCGTCAAAGGCATCGTTACGGAAATATCCAAAGCCCGATCCATGGAAATTGTTGGTGCCGGTCTTGGTGACCACGTTAATGGTAGCGCCGCTGGCCGAACCAAACTCCGCCCCGTAGTTGCTGCGGTTGATCTGGAACTCCTGCACCGCGTCCTGGCTCACCGTCAGGCGCACGCCGCCGGAATCGTTGTTGAACTCGCCGCCATCCACGGTCACGTTGTTTCCCCGGCCGTTGCTTCCATAGAGCGAAAGACCGCTCTGCGGCGTCTGCGCTACGCGAAAATCGTGGGAATTGGCCAGGGTGCGCGAGTCATTCACGCCCGGCTCGAGCAGCGTATAAGTAAGGTAGTCGCGGCGGTCAATGGGAAGGTTGCGGATATATTGCTGGGTAACGGTATCCGCCTGGTGGCCTCGCGCGGTCTCTACGATTGCAGTTTCCGTTGTAACTTCAATCTTTTCGGCGGCCGCCGACACTTTGAGCCGGAAATCGAGGGTGACGACTTGGCCTACGGTGGCAAAACCTGAAGCCGTTGAGCTGACGTCATAGCTCGCGGGTTCGAGCCCGGTGACCCGGTACTCCCCGCCTTTGTCGGTGGTGGCGGTGCGCTGCAGGCCCTTTTCGGCCTCGGTCACGGTGACGGTCGCATTCGCTATAACTGCGCCGCTGCTGTCGGCAACGACTCCCTTAATATCGCCGGAAGCGCCTACGCCCTGCCCATAAACCATGCAGGCCGCCAAAATCAGGAATGCAAAAAAACAGGTGAATGCCTTTATCGTTTTCAATCAACCCTCCTTGACAGTACTCTTGGTATGTGATGTTTTGCCTCTGGTCGTTACACCGCGGCCTGGCTTGTCAAATGCGTATCTATATCCGCGAAGGTGCCCGAGGTTCGTAGTAACTGGAAGGTAATATCCTAGCAAAATAAGCCGGAATTGCAGCAAGAAAATTGTCTTAGCCAAGTGCATAAGACCATTCTCCGCTCAAGATTCTTTCCTGAATAATCCGGATTGGTTGATCGACGCCTGCTGTAAAATCTCCCATTCTCATTTTTGCTTGATTTTAAGGAGGCAACTATGGCGCGTCGCTCAAGCTTGTTCCTGGCGATCCTGTTTTTCCTGCTGAGCACATTTGCACTTGCACAGCAGCCATCGCAGCAGCAACCCTCCGGGGTTTCGCAGAATCCGGCCAGCCCGGAGCAGCCTACTCCCGGCGCTGAAAGCAAATCCGAACAGAAAACAGGGAATGTCACTCGCAACGAGGAACCGGTCCCACAGGCGCCTGGGTTTCATAACGACGTTGTGATCCGGGGAGGGACTCTACTGACTGTTACTCACGGGAAAATTGAGAATGGCAGCATCTACATCCACAATGGCAAGATTGCGGCCATCGGCAAGACGGTCGAGGCGCCCGCCAGTGCTACCGTGGTTGACGCTACCGGCAAGTGGGTGATGCCCGGCCTCATTGATTCGCACTCGCACATCGCGCTCGATGGCGACGTTAACGAAGCTACCAGCCCGGTTACGCCGGCCATGATGATGAAAGACGCCTTTGACTATGACGATAAGGCGATCTACCGCGCGCTGGCCGGAGGTGTAACCACGTCGCTGCTGCTGCACGGCTCGGCCAACGTGATCGGTGGGCAGGCTGTCGTGATCAAGCACAAATATGGCCTGGGCCGCGACGATCTGCTCTTTCCCGGCGCGCCACAATCCATCAAGTTTGCCAGCGGCGAGAATCCCAAGCGCGTCTATGGAGGTCGCAACCAGCTTCCTTCCACGCGCATGGGCAATTTTGAAGTGATGCGCCAGGCATTCACCGACGCCCGCGAGTACATTCGCGACTGGGAGAAATACGACGCCAAGGTGAAAAAAGGCGACAAAGAAGCCCGCCCACCCAAGAAAGACCTGAAATTAGAGGCCCTGGCAGACGTGCTGCGCGGCAAGCTGCTGGTGCAGATCCACTGTTATCGCGCCGACGAATTTCTTACCGAGATGGCGATTGCCAAAGAGTTCGGGTACAAAGTGCGTGCTTTCCATCATGCTTTGGAGGCCTACAAAGTCGCCGACAAGATTGCTGCCAATGGAGTAGCCATTGCCACCTGGCCCGACTGGTGGGGATTTAAAGATGAAGGCTGGGACGGAATCCCGTGGAACGCCGCCATCTGCCTGCGCAAAGGCGTGCGCATCGCGCTGAAAAGCGATTCTGAAGACGTGACCCGCCGATTGAACCAGGAGGCAGGCAAAATCATTCATTATGGCGTGCCCGAAGACGAAGCGTTGAAGATGATTACCTTGAACCCGGCCTGGATCATCGGCGTGGATGACCGCGTAGGCTCGCTGGATGTCGGCAAAGACGCCGACATCACCATCTGGAACAGCTATCCGCTTTCCTCCGCAGCCCTGGTGGATAAAGTTTTGATTGATGGCGATGTTTACTTTGATCGTTCACTGCCAGGCTTGGGCCTGACTCACTATAAGGAGGGCCAATAATCATGTTAAGGAAGATCTCTCTTCTACTCGCGCTGACGGCCGCATCGCTGGCCCAGACTGCAAAAAGTTCTAAAGCTCTCCCGGCGCCAACCAGCGGCCAGACCATCGTGTTGCGTGGCGGCAAGCTCCTGACTATTACGCATGGCGTGATTGAGAACGGCGTGCTGGTGATGCAGAACGGAAAAATCACTGCCGTTGGCGCCGCCGGTTCTGTTTCCATTCCCAACGATGCCAAGCTGGTGGACGTGACCGGAATGACGGTCTATCCGGGGCTGATCGATTCCGAAACTCACCTGGGCTTGACCGAGGTTTCGGCCGACCAGATGAGCAATGATCTGGTGGAACTCAGCGATGAAATCATGCCCCACATGCATGTCTCTGATGCTTTCCACGCCGAGACCACGCTGATTCCGGTCGCGCGCATCAATGGCATTACCAATGCTGTTGTTGTGCCCTCCAGCCAGGACACACTTCCCGGCCAGGATTCTTTCATCCAGCTTGCCGGCCGCTCTTCCGAAGAGATGCTGATGGTGCGCGACATCGCCATGCCCCTCAACTTTACCGGGCGGCAACGACGCAACGAAGGTCCGTCCCAGACGCATAAATTTCCCTCCACGCGCATGGGCATGGCTGCGCAGCTTCGTCAGGCCTTTCTGGATGCGCTGCGTTATGAGCAAAGGATGGCGGCGCGGGCGAAACAAAAATCAGATGACGGCAACGAATCGCAGGAAGAACGGGGCGAGGGAGGCGAACAGGGTGAAAGAGGCCGAAGCTCGTCAAGCCGCGATCTGAAACTTGAGGCCCTCTTGCCTTACCTGCATCGGCAGAAGCCGGTGGTACTAGCGGCGGAAGAGCCCAATGATCTGCTGACCGCGATGGAGTTGGCCAACGAGTTCCATCTCAAGATCGTCCTCAACCACCTTACGCATTCAGCCAGCCTGCTTGACAAGGTTGCAGCTACCGGTTTGCCGGTGATTGTCGGCCCAATTTACGAGCAACCCAAAGAGTGGGAACGCTATGACGCCGTTTTCAAACTGCCGGCGGAGATGGCCAGGCGGGGCATCAAGATCGCCTTCGCTTCCTATGATGCTCACAACTCTCGCAACCTGCCCTACGCCGCCGGTTACGCCGTGGCCTTCGGCCTGCCCTACGATGAGGCCCTCAAGGCGATGACCATCAATCCCGCGCAGATTTGGGGTGTGGATGACCGCCTGGGGTCGCTCGACCCAGGCAAGCTGGGCAACGTCGTGGTAGCCAACGGCGATCCGCTGGACGTGAAGACAGATGTGAAACATGTTTTCATCAACGGCGAAGAGGTTCCGCTGGTCAGCAAGCAGACGGAGTTGAGAGACCAGTACGAGAGATAAAATATGTCTCACAAATAAGGAAGCGTGATTCATTGTAAAAAAAATCAAACCGTTAATTCCATGGGATTGCAGGTCATTCTATCCTGTACGGTGTTTGGGTATTCGAGGAACATTCCGAACTGAGTACTGAGGACCGAGTACTGTTTTCAAACAGTTTTATCCAGCACCTCGCGCACCTTTGCCGAGAGGCTGGCGGGAGTAAAGGGTTTGGAGAGGAAGTTGGTATCGTGGTTCAAGACACCGCGTTGCACGATGGCATCCTCCGTGTACCCGGACATCAGAAGCACGCGCATGTCAGGACGGAAACGCACCAGGCATCTGGACAACTCCTGGCCATTAATCTCTTTCAGCACCACATCAGAGAGCAGCAGGTGGATGGGGCCTTTGTGGGTCTTGCATATGTGCAACGCCTCATCTCTACTTTCGGCCACGAGGACGTGGTAGCCCTTCTGCTGCAGCACCTGGCGGACCAGACTGCGGACCCCGGTTTCATCTTCTACCACCAGCACAGTTTCAGTTCCGCGAGAATCTGCAGAGGCCGCCTGTGATATTGCGGCTTCAGGTTCGGCATCTACGATTGGCAGATAGACTTTGAAGGTGGTCCCCACGTCCGGCTGGCTGTGGACCCAGATATCGCCTCCACTCTGTCGTACGATGCCATAGGCGGTGGAAAGGCCCAGACCGGTCCCTTTGCCTTGCTCCTTGGTGGTGAAGAAGGGCTCAAAGATGCGTGCCTGAGTAGTTTTATCCATTCCCACGCCGGTATCGCGGACAGAGAGCATGTTGTACTCTCCGGGTTTGAGGGCAACGTGCTCGCGGACGTAAGCTTCGTCGAGCCTGACATTGACGGTCCGCAACGTCAACACCCCGCCACGAGGCATGGCATCGCGGGCATTGACCGCAAGATTCATGATGACCTGCTCAATCTGGCTGGGATCGGCCTTGACCGCACGCAGCTTCGGATCAAGCACCGCTACCAGTTCCACGTCTTCGCCGAGAAGGCGGAGAAGAAGTTTTTCCATCTTCTCGACCAGGGTATTGATGTTCAGCACCCTGGGGGCGAGCACCTGGCGGCGGCTGAAGGCCAGTAACTGGCCGGTGACCGCGGCGGCCCGGTCCGCGGCCCGCTCAATTTCTTCGACGTCTGAGTGCAAGGGATGATCGTGACGCAAATCGCTGAGGATAAGATCGCTGTGCCCTTTGATCACCGTAAGCAGGTTGTTGAAGTCGTGGGCAACACCGCCCGCGAGACGGCCTACGGCTTCCATCTTCTGTGCCTGGCGAAGCTGCTCTTCCAGTTGCCGTCTTTCGGTAAAATCTTCCACAATCATCTCCAGGTCTTTGGTTTTACCTTCTTCATCGAGCCCCACGCTGCCGCTCAAACGCACCGTGAGCTGAGTTCCATCTTTTCGTTTCCATTGCACTTCGACAGCCTCGATGCGTCCCTTGCTCTGGATGTTTTGCACGAGATCAAGCCAATCTCTGTTGTTGACGTAGATGTTCGCCGGTGAATCGAGCGCAAGAAGCTCGGCGGGCGTGTAATTCAGCATGGATGCCAGCGCCGGATTGATGTCAAGAAACCTGCCCTCCAGGGTGCAGCGGTACATTCCGTATACGGCATGATCCACAAGCGAACGGTGACGTTGTTCGGAGGCGCGCAGGTCCTCATTGGTTTGCATCAACTGCAAACGTGCAGCCAGTAATTTTTTCGCCATGTCATTGAAGGCCTGGGCGAGATCGCCTATTTCATCGCGGTGCCGAGCGGGAATCTGATAGTCGAGCTGCATGCCTCCAATCAGCGCGGCGCCTGCTCGCAGTTCTTTCAATCCCTGCGTCAGGTAACTTGAAAGGGAATAAGCCACCGTGAGGGAGATGATTGTGGAGAGTAAGAAAAAGATCATCACCAGGCGGTTGGTAAACCGGCCAACGGCCTGAAATTCAGCCGCGGCATCCTGGGCAGCCTGATTTTCGCTTTCCTGCAACGCGGGAAGCGATTGATTCAGCATCTGCTGCGCCAGCAGTCCGGCGCGGACAAGATGGGTCAGCGCCGAGGATTCGTCCTTGCCCAGCAATTCATAGTAGCTGGTCCATTCGCTCGACAGCTCCGCATATTTTGCGCGGAGACCTTCGATTCTCTGCCGCTCTTGCGGGTCGGTAAGCTCTTCGAGCTTGCTGATATCCTCGCTGATGGAGCGCAATCTGCGCTTGAGAAGCTGGTCAAATTCATAAGTTTCCGCATCGGGCAGCTTCACTTCGTTGGATAAGCTGATCTGCTTGTACAAGTTTCCAATGTCTTCGCGCAGGCTGCTCACGATGACCTGCCGCGTGCGGGCACGGTCCAACTGCGTGACAGCGCTGTCTCGCGTCGCCGCCCCCCAGAAATAGACAATCAGGTAAGCCACGATCAGGACCAGGATCGCCAGAAAAGCAAAGATCAGCCGCAGACGGATGCTCATGGATGCTCCATGGAAATGGAGTAGCCGCTATCTGCGGGCAGCAGGTTATTGACCCGTAAGACCTTCAGACCAGGACGCACGTCGCGCATATCGAGCACGGTAATCGCCCCGGGAATGGTAGCTACAACATCGTTAGCAGACTGGGAACTGGTCACGACAATAGGTGAAGAAACGGCTTCCGCACGAAGGATACGCGCAATCCAGTATTGCTTGAACTGGCTTTCCGTCATCTGGCAAATATCCCTTACCACAGCGTCTCGTTCACGTGAAACAGGGGCCCGCACCAGCAGCACCACCGGCATGTTTTTGCTCCAGTATTGACGCTCCCCGCGAAAGATTTTGCGCAGTTCGGTGACATTCAGGTTGGTCACGGGGGTATCCGGATTCACCACGACTGCCAGGTCGGTATCTTTGCGCCGCTGGTCAGCTAGACCTGCGGCAGCCAAGAATAGGCAGCTCAGGACTGCGATCCGGAAGATGATCTTTGTGCGCATTTGCCCGCTAGAAAGTGAAGCTGGTTTGTAAAAACAGCCCATTTACCCGCGATTTATTTGGCTGGCGCGTGTTTCGGTATTCCGCTTTGAAGGCTGCCAGGTCGGAAATGTCGTAGCGCACACCCAGAGTCGACCGCTCGACATCCAGCAACCCGAATACCGGCTCATTTGCCGGAGTGAAGATGTAGTCATAGCGGTAGTAAGGCTTCCACGGTCTGGCCTCGCCAGGCAGCCGGTATGCCAGATGTACGTAAAACGCCTGGTTATTGAATGTTTGCGAGGTAATCAGATTGCGATGGCGTACATTGGCGAACTCAGCAAGAAATTCCGGGCTCTCTTTGTTCCAGATCACGTGGGCGGCTGTAATCAGCTCCTGGAAGTCAGCGCCCTTTCCAGGGTTGATCTTATCCTGGTAGACTGAGCCTCCAACCTGCAGCCCATCCAGTTTTGGCGGCCGCGCATAGAGATTTGCAAGCCAGGCCCGATTGCTATTTACGTC
>QIAW01000150.1 GCA_003225655.1 Acidobacteriota bacterium | reverse complement strand
AGCGGCGCCATCTCTATCGCCACTGGGGACTTCTATTTTCAAAGAGGCCAAAACGTTCCTGCCCTCAATGAATATCTGCATGGCCTGGCGGTCGCGCCTCATGATCTGGAAATCGAGAAGCGGATCGAAGACCTCTATCTGGTCCGCAGGATCCGCTAGTCCGGGTGGGTCATTGCCGGCTTCTGATGAAACAGGGCAAGGTGGAGGAAGCCATCGCCGAGCTGCAAAAAGATGTGAAAGACGTGCCGGATTCACCGCAGGCACACTACTTTCTGGGAGCTGCATATTGGCAAAAGGGGGATACCGAACAGGCCAAGAGCGAAATGGCGGAGGCCCTGCGTCTGCTGCCAGACCTCTCCATCGCCCGCGACAGCCTGGTCAGATTGCATTTGCAAAACGGAAACCCTTCAGTAGCTCTGCAATATGCTGAGGCCGGGGTTCAGCGGCACCCTGCGGAAGAGCCGGAACGTTTGCTCCTGGGCTCGATCTATCTTCGTCTGGGCAAGATCGACAAAGCTAAGGAACAATTTCTAGTTGCCCAGCAACTGCTGCCTGCTGATCCACAAGTACCCCTTGCGCTGGCACAAACCGCTGCGGCGGCCCACCAATGGAGCCAGGCAGAGCAGGAGTTTGAGCGCGCGCTTCGCATGAATCCCCGCGATACGGAAGTCCTGGGACAACTCGTAGATTTCTGGGCGTCGCGCAGCCAAGCGGCGAAAGCGTTGGTCCGCGCTCAGCAGTACGCGGCAGACTATCCCCAAGATGCCGCCGGACACCTCATCCTTGGCTCGGTATATTTGACTTTGAAAAATTACAGCTCCGCCCAAACAGAGTTGGAGCAGGCGGTCGCTCTTGATTCGACTCTCGTCTCGGCATATCTCCAACTCGGACGAATGTATGAGGCGCAGCAACAGGCCGGCAGCGCGATTCAAATGTACCAGCGGGCGCTACAAGTCCAATCGCAATTTGCGCCTCTTCATGTGCTGGTAGGCAATCTCTATCTGAACCAGGGAAGGCTTGCCGAAGCTAGAAAGCATTACGAGGATGCTATGGCTATCGATCCCAACCTTGGAATAGCCGCCGGCAATCTGGCATGGGTCTACCTTCAGCAGGGAGGCGACCTCGATGTGGCGCTCGGTCTGGCGCAAAAGGGCAAGCAACTGATGCCACAAATGCCCTCCATCACCGACACCCTTGCCTGGGTGATGTACAAGAAAAGAATGTATTCCAACGCCTTGCCGCTGTTGCAAGAATGCGTTTCCCAGGCACCGCAATCTGCCCA
>QIAW01000149.1 GCA_003225655.1 Acidobacteriota bacterium | reverse complement strand
AAGCTGTTTACGCCGTAAGGCAGTTTAGAGTTTCAAGTTTCGAGTCACATGGAATACGACAAAGTGGACGAGATGGCGTTGGCCCTCTTGTACCTAACAATTTGTACGGTCATGAAAATGACTCAATGATCCAATGACTCAATGTCATCTACTAAAATGTCATCTACTAAGAGGATCTCCTTCACAGCAATAACCGGAACTTTCTACGGCCCGCGCGCGTATACCAGCCTGAGTGTAGGGTTGTCAGAGGAGATATTGGCGTGAAGCGAACCTTTCTGCTTGTATCCGCTTTCCTGATTTTTATCGTCGCCGGTCGTGCTGCTCGCGCGGACGAATGGAAGAAGGATTATCCCGTCTCGGGAAAACCCGAGCTGCGCCTGAACACCGGTGATGGCTCCGTGGAGTTCATGGTTTGGGACCGCAAGCAGGTGAGCGTTTCGCTTTACACCGAAGGCTGGCACATCGGCGGCGACGGCATAAGGATCGAAGAACATCAGTCGGGAGACCGCGTTGAGGTTGAGGTCCATACTCCACACGGAGACTGGTTCTGCCTGTTCTGCAACCGTTCTATCCATGTGAATGTGAACCTGCCACGCGATGCCAATCTCGACATCCACACGGGCGATGGTTCCATTCGCGGCTCGCGGCTTCACGGCAATTTGTATTTGAATACCGGGGATGGCTCGATTCACGTCGAGGATATTGACGGCGAGGTATCAGCCCGCTCCGGGGATGGCGGCATCAACGTGGATGGCAGATTCGACGCCCTGAAGATCGAGACTGGCGATGGCAGCATTCACGCCGATGTAAATCGAGGATCGAAGATGGTGGGCGCGTGGTATCTGCACTCAGGCGATGGCAGCATTGAGCTGCGCTTGCCAGAGGACCTCTCCGCTGATGTGGATGCCCACACCGGCGATGGCAGCATTCATTCTGACTTCACCGCCCTCAGCCAGGGCAGTAAACATCACAATAGCCTGCGGGGCAAGCTGAACGGCGGCGGCCCCACCCTGGAACTGCGTACCGGAGATGGGTCGATTCAACTGCGCAAGAATTAGGGGTTGTGCGGGCGCGGGGGCAACCCCCTTGCATACTAGGGAAATGCCATGTAAGCCATTCTGAACAAAGAAGTTACGAGAGCCTAGCTGGAACACGAGCTCAATGGAAAAACCTGTTTTCGCCACGGATCAACGCGGATGAACACGGATCTGTGTCATGGGTTTTCAAAGAGCAACCCCGAAAGAGTTACGAGAAGCAGTTTCGAGGCAAAGACCAAAACCAGCATTCTGGATGCTATCTCAAGAATTATTGCTTAGAATTCCTCGAGAATTAGCAATTTGATACCACACTGGGAGTCTGGGGGCCGCTGATCTGCTGCACCCAAATATGGCCATACAGATGTTGAAACCGATCTCGGGCCCGCAAGCTGCGTGCTGAAAATCCCCACCCTCCGCAAAAAGCGCGGAAGGGTGGGTCACCCGGCCGCCGTGCTTTTCCACGGTAATGCAACATCATTGTGAGAAAGCTCTAAAGTAACACGGTATCACTCTTGGGCTTTATCCTCTTTCCCCACTCTTTTCCAAATCCCTCTTGACATCCGCAACAACCTGGTTTATCTTAGGCGAATAAAAGGCGAACATATGCCGGGCTCCCTATCCTTCTTCGAAACCCTCCCCCAAGCGAAACTGGTAGGGATCGCCCGGCCAAGCTGGCAGCCTCCGGCCAGACCCTGGAGGTGAAGAAAACCGTTGAATATCACGACTTGCCCACTCGGCGCTGGATCACGCGCTGCCAGGCTGAGCGCATGCCGTTTTCCTGGACCATCAATCCGTATCGCGGCTGTGAATTCGGGTGCAAATATTGCTATGCGCGCTACACCCATGAATTTATGGAGATGCGCGACGGGCTGGACTTCGAGCGCAAGATTTACGTCAAGCAGAACGCCGGCTGGCTCCTACGCCAGGAGCTGAAGAAAGTCCGCCCAGGCGAGGGCATGGCCATGGGCGCGGCCACCGATCCTTATCAACCTGCCGAGCGCCGTTACGAGGTTACGCGCGCCATCCTGGAAGAGCTGGCGCAGCATCATGGACTTTCCCTGGGAATCATCACCAAATCCACCTTGATCGTGCGCGACGTTGAGCTGCTGCGTAAATTTGCCGAGAACAACCATCTTTCCGTGCACGTGACGGCTTGATCGTGCGCGACGTTGAGCTGCTGCGTAAATTTGCCGAGAACAACCATCTTTCCGTGCACGTGACGGTCACCACCATGGATATTGAACTGGCAAGAATTCTGGAGCCGCGGGCGCCGAGGCCCGATCTACGCATGCAGACGGTCCGCGAACTGGCTAACGCCGGGTTGAGTGTAGGCGTCAACTGCGCGCCTGTTTTGCCCGAAATCACTGATTCGGTTGCCAATCTGGAATCGGTCGTCGCTGCCGCTCTGGAGGCAGGCGCGCACCGCATTCATGCCAATCCTCTGTATCTGAAGCCTTGCTCGGAAAAGGTCTTCATGCCCTTTTTGGCAGAGCAGTTCCCTCACTTAGTTGAGGGATACAAACAGCGCTATGCCAAGGGTGCCTTCCTCTCCAAGTCCTATCACGAGCGCATCTCGAAGCTCATGGACCGCCTGCTGCAGAAGCATAACTTTCGGCCAAGGCGGCGGGAGCGCAGATTCATACAAACACCAGAGTGGCAGGAAGAACAAATGAAGCTGTTTTAAAAACAGCTCTTAGTTCTTAGCTTTAGACCGTTTTAAGAGCCATTTTGTAAATGTGCGACGCGCAAGCTCTTTAGCAGATGTCGCCCCGCTGGGGCTTTAAACTCATTTTCCAGTTTACCCACCGCTTCGCGGTGGGCTACTCTCTTTTCGCGCCTCCCGGCGCTGGGATATAGCAAGGTTTAATCTCCGTGATTACAGCCATCCCGGACGAGTGGTACAAGTTGAGATATCCACTCACAGGAGGTGTGGGCAAGATGGCCCACACGACAGCCGGCGGGACGCCGGCGCTACGTCAAACTGAATCATTACCTCTTTGAGTATTGGCGGCCTCCGCCGCTCTGGTTTTGCAGTATACTTGTGCGCGAAACCCGCGAAACGACCGGATTTTCTCGAATACAGCAAGCACCCGACCCTCATGCTTTCCGGTCGCACGCTCGAAGCGGTTAGCGCCATGCCGGAGTCATCTTCTCGGAACTTCGATCTGTTCGCAGCGGTGCTTTTTCTGGTTGCGTTGCTCTTCCATGCACAGGCTTTCGCTCTGGCTCCTAAAACGGAGCCGGGATGGAAGGTGCTGGACATTCGACAACAACCGCAAGGCCTGCCGCAGAATAGTGTCTCTGCCATTCTCCAGACTAGCGACGGCTACATCTGGGTGGGGACCAGGCAGGGTCTGGCCCGGTTCGATGGCGTGCGCTTTACCACCTTCGACGCGCGCAACCGGAACCAACTGCCGGAAAGCGATATCAAGGCGCTGGTCGAGGGAGACGATCGAAGCCTCTGGATCGCGACCCACGGCGGCGTGAGCCGGTTCAAAGACGGGCAGTTCACGGTCTACACCACGCAGAATGGGCTGCTCTCTGATTTCACCGCCTCGATTTGCAAAGACACGGAAGGCGGCATCTGGATCGGCACATGGACTGGTCTGAGCCGCTTTAAAGATGGACGCTTTACCAATTACACCGCCAGCGATGGGCTGGCCGACAGCGGCGTTCCGGCGCTCAATTGCAACTCCGATGGCAGTGTTTGGATCGCCACACGGAATGGCAGCATTAGCAAGTTCTACAATGGGAAAATTGTTCCCCACGTAGAGGGCGAGCCGAAGCCCAACTCTCCCATTAAGGCATTCTATCGCGACCGGCAACAAGCGCTCTGGATCGGCACCAATGATGGGCTGTTCCGGCTGAAAGACGGGCGATCGACCCACTACACCAGCGCCGATGGCTTGTCTTCCAACCTGGTTCAAGCTCTCGATGAAGACGCCCAAGGTAATCTCTGGATCGGCACGAACGCCGGCCTCAACCGTTACCAAAACGGGAAAATATCTTCGTCCCAGTTACCTGTCGAGGTTGCCCATGTGCCTATAACCGCCATCTCTGATGACCGCGAAGGAAACCTATGGGTAGGAACCGCCTACGACGGATTGATCCGTTTACATCCAGGCGAGTTTGTCAGTTACACGAAAGAGAATGGACTCAACAGTGATGAGACCCAGGCTGTCATGGAAGATGACACAGGAACTCTCTGGATTGGCACCTACAAAGGATTGATTGCCTTTCGGAACGGCGCATTCATTCCTTACTCCGCCAGGAATGGCCTGCCTAGCAACCGCGTTATCTCGCTGGCGCAAGACCGAAGCGGGCGCCTGTGGGTCTCTTTAGAAGATTTTGGAGTGTACCGCTCGCGGGCTCCCCTCCGGTGTGCCGGCGGGCCTTGTGCCCCGGAATCCACGACATTTCAGAATGTGATTCCTGGTGTGTACGCCCGGACCATCTTTGAAGACCGCTCGGGCGCCATCTGGGTGGGGACAGATGAAACTCAGGGGCTCTTCCGGTTCAAAGATGAGAGTGCCACCACATACAGCGTTTACACTGCCCAAAACGGACTCCCTTCCGACATCATGGGGGGTCTCAGCATCCGCGATTTGGCTGAAGGCGAGGAGGGGGAACTCTGGATGGCGACCAAGGCCGGCCTGGGACGCTATCAAGATGGCAAGTTTCGTGTCTATCGCGAAAGCGATGGCCTGGTAAACAGCTTCGTTGACAGCGTGTACATGGATTCGAGTGGGGTCCTCTGGATTGCAACCTACTCTGGCTTGAGCAGACTCAAGAATGGCAGATTCACAAACTACACCGTGAATGACGGGCTTTATTGCGAAGCGATCTATCACATGGTCGAAGATAACCGGCAAAATCTATGGATGAGTTGTGACAAAGGAATCTTCCGTGTTTCTAAACAGCAGCTCGAAGATTTCGCCGAAGGAAAGATCCACTCCATCTCTTCGGTCGTATACGGTTCAGAACATGGTCTCAGCAGCAGCGTGGCATCGGAAGGTTATTCGCCCGGGGCCTACAAGAGTCGT
>QIAW01000669.1 GCA_003225655.1 Acidobacteriota bacterium | reverse complement strand
CGATGGTCATCTGGGCGGATGCTGGAATTTGGATCAGGGCGCAGAGCAGAGCAACTCCCAGGCTCCTCACCAAGCAGAAGAACAGTTGACGGAAAGAGGTGTGCGAAAAAAAATGTCGTGGCATTGTAAGCCCTCCCAGGCAATTCGACTGTGCCGTATGTTCGGCTAAATAGTTGTCTATAAGTTTCTCTGGGCTAAATTCCTGCCAATATTGCAAAAGTTCTGGCTCATCGTAAGCGACACAGCAGCAGGCTTGCGGAGAGATTTGTGTCACTCAATCGCCATTTGCACAGCAATCGGGCAAATCGCCTCAAGAACAGATGATTCGCCCCCAGGCTTCACACTGGCTATCTTGTTACCCAGGTGTACGGAATTTCTGTGCGCCTCCACTTGGCCGCAACATGATTCAATTGTGTCTCACGATATGAGACATAGTACCTTCAAGCGAAAAGAGCTTAATTCCGGCTGGAGTACCCTGTCAATAGTTTTCTTAAAGTAATCATTTAAAAAAACTAAACAAGTTCCATGCCGGCATGAAAGCTATACCCAATCAACCCTGAGAAACAAGTTATTCGCGGTTATTAACCTGTTATTTACGCGCACTCCTGCACGATTTCAGCGAGCTGTCACCCGGTTTGGCTGCGTGGCCAAGCTTGGGAGAAAGGTCGCAAAGGTAAGCTATGTCACTGATTGTCAACCGTTTCTTCGCGGTTCAGAGCTGGTTTCACAAATCCCCCGAGGCGCTGAATTTTGAAACCTCAGAGGACTAAAGGCGAGAATTCTTGAAGGTCTTTAACGGGCGCAAGCTCTAGATAGAATTTGTTGATCGTCTTCGCCCGACTAACAAGGCAATGACAATAGCTGCCAGGAAAAAACCAATGACCTGGGTGGCCATGGTGGCAAGCGTGTAATTGGCTGGGAAGCCGTACCAATTCCAGTATTGAAAATTGGTCAGGAGCGCGGCCATGAAGCCGGCCAGGGTCACAAAAGCGACGCGAGAGGCAAAGCTGGTGAGACCCCCGGTCCAGGACAGCAGAATGGCTGCGATCAGAGCCAGAGTCACGTCCAATCCAAACTCCCGGCCCAGTTGACGCATGGTCAGCACTTGGTTGCCGATCGGATGGTAAATGAGAAAACCCATCGGCCCACTGCTCGCCTTTTGTTGGAACTGCTGCATGGCTGCTTTTTTCTGCTCCGACGATGGGTTCGGAGGAAGGCCCAGGCCAGGAAAGAAATAGAAACCCGGTTCAGTGATCGAGCTACTCAATACCGGCATAACTACCTGCTCATTGGGCAAATCCTTGATGCCAACCTGTCCCAAGCCGAGCACCTCGTGCGCCACAAAGCCCCAGAAAAAGAAGACCAGACCGCCGAGAATCGCTGCAATCAGAACGCGCATATTTCCCCCTCCTTTTTTCGCGCAACATTATGCGGGAATCCGCTATAGATGGGAAGAGGCAATTTGCAGTGGGTGTTAACCCGTTTGCCCCCTTTTTGGCTGAAACGAACGGCGCTGTGTCGTCACTATTTCGAGAACCAATTCTGTTCCGAATCCCACTTCCCAACCAACAATGGTTTGAGACAAGGTGGAACAATCTTTCTGCGATAAGGAGGTCTTGTGACCCAGACCCTGTTATTTCGTTCGAGGTTCTCATGCCTGGCCATTTTGATGGGGACCTTATGTGTATTCGCCACCGGCGGTAAGGCTCAGGAAAAGTCGGCTGGCAGAGAGATTCGCGCTACCCAGGCTTTGGAACCGCAGGTGAACCTTGAGGGCAGAATCCAGGTTTCACCCAACCTGATTCCTGCCGCGCCCGGCGCTTTACCGGTATTTCGCCTCTCGGCGCAGAAGCCGCCCGAGGAGTTTCTCCGCCAGACCCTTCGCGGTCTTGGCGTAGAGGCAAACCGTGCGGAGCCGCTTTCCAAGCTCCCGCAGCTTGCAGGCAAGGAGCCGGCGGGTGCCGAAGAGTTCGTCGGAATCCAGAACCGCGGACACCTGGGAGCTTATTGGAGCATGAAATCGGGCGATGTTGAAGTGTTTCCCGATCTGGTAAATCAGAAGCCGGAGAAATTTTCTGGTGAAGCGGCACCGCAGTTCCAACGCGCAGCCGGCCTGGCAAAAGAAATTTTCAGCCGTGGCGACATTCTGGCCAAAGATGCAACCCAGTTCACCATCGGGGAGCCACTCCCGCTTCTCGGCCAAACTGCTGAACGGAATCCCGGCGGGCAGGGTGTAACCGATTCCGCGCGCCTGCTTTACCTGACATACGTGCCAGTCAGGCGCACAGCGGCGGGCCGCCCGGTTTACGGACCAGGATCTCGCGCCCTGCTGGCCGTGGGCAACGATGGTTCCATCCAGGGCTTCTTGCGGCGATGGAAGACGGCAACCCCCAGCGGAGAGGTCAAAGAAGCGCGGTCTTCCCTTCAAGTGCGGAGCGCTATTCTGCAACACCTGGAACCTTTTTCCCGTGTAGCCCAGGTATCGGTTCTCTCCGTGGAAATCGCCTACTTCGATGATAACGTCGAGCGACTTTCTCCTGTCTATCGGGTCACCGCCCGGGTTCACTATCTTCCCAAACCTACTCCCGGAACCAATGCGGTGAAACAACTCGCCGACGATGACTTCATCGTTCGTTACATTCCCATCGGAGCTGAAACGTTGCCGGGGCTGACGCCGCAGGTTGGACCTTCACCGGCCAACCCGGAAGGGCCGCGCGGCGTTGTTCCCGCTCCGGGTGTGGTTCCTGCTCCTGGTGATCCCACCGTGGGCCGTTACGTTGTCCGCAATGATGATTCCAATTGGGTCGCCGATGCCAATGAATTCTGGAATGGAGTGACCTCCTGGGGAGGAGGCGGCCTGTTCAGCAACGCGCAGTACTACTGGGCCCATCCTTTTGAGTTCACCTCGAGCGAAGCCTCTTATGTAAACAGCGTGCAGGTGGCGTTGAACGAGGTGCACGGTAACTGGTGGTTCTTCACCACCTATCAGAACTGGGGTGACGGCGTGGATATCGATTCCATTCCCCCCTCCCAGGGTTATGGCTCAGCGAACGGTGGCCACCTTGATTACTGGATCCTGCACTCCTGCGAGGTAGTTCCCTAGGCGATGGACGCGCCCTGCGCAAGCGATTCGCGTCCCTGGTGGCACCCCTGGTTCAACGTATTTAAAGGACTCCATACGGTCGTCGGTTACCGGACGATCATGTACATCGATGATGACGTGGGTGGACCCTACGGCGTGAACCTGCGCTTTGGGGCGCCCGTCGTCTCGGCGTGGTTCAACGCGACCCTCAGCGCACCGGATTATTTTTTCAGGCCGACAGCCGGCGCGCACTGCGGAAACTCACCGCCGATGGGCAAACCTTCGACCGTCAGCGTGTGCGGACGCCAGAACGATTGGGTCTATGACACATCAGCTCTACCGCCGGCAGGTTGTTTGATCAACTTCTGGCAGCCCAATTAGATTGGTTCGTGGAGGGAAGCCCGCCTTGGGATGAAAATCCTGGGCGGGTTTTTTGTTTCTGCGAGAAACGAGGAGGAATTCCGGCCAGCTTCAATGGCTGATTTGTTCAATGGCTGGTTTGGGGATCGTTATATTCCCACTGCTCGGCGCGCCCATCCTCCAACGAGAGGGTAAGTAGCCCATTCGCCGTTGTTGGCTTTGATGGCGAAAACGATGCCCAATACGAGATTGATAGCCCACAGCACAAAGAACGCGAGCCAGAAGAAGGGAAAGATAAACACGAAAGCAGGGGGTGCATTGCCCGGACCGTGCTGCTGGGCCACGTGCGAAACTATGGCGATGAAGAACACGAAGAAAAATCCAAATACGCAAAGCAGGCTCAC